>JAFVRE010000052.1 GCA_017504465.1 Clostridia bacterium
GCCCCTATCGGACAGCCTAAACCGCACGGCAGAATGCGCTTGGACGCTCGAAGACGATCAAGCCAAGCAAACGGCGTTTACTATCATTCAGCAAACCAAAGTCCGACTGCCTGCAAGCGAAACTGAGCAAGAATTTAACAACGGGCGTGTGCGCGACGAAATCCTGCCTTACGCATTTTTGGAAAGCGCGCTTTTGGGCTTGGACTGCTCTGCATATTTATCCGACGAACTCAAACCAAAAGCAAACGCTTTAAAGGATTTTTTAGGCGATTATCAAAGCGTAGTTTTGACGAAAAAACCAAACGTTTGCGGACTCATTCGCAAAAAATGCGATCGGCTTTTTGAAGTGGATGAATATTTAGTGGAATTGGAAAACGGCAAAATCAACGACGTAAAACGGATATAATATTGCTTTCTTTTACGTTTTTTAAGGGCATAAATTGCATATTACAATATTTTGTTAGACGTGGCGGACAATCAAAATTGTCCGCCTTATTTCGTGCGTTTTCTTCCTACAATGAATAAATATTCATTAAAAAGTAAAAAAATGTAGTAAAAAAACAAAAAAATAGTGAAAAAAAATTGACAACGGCAAAAAAAACGTGTATACTATTAATCACTTATTTTTTTAGGAGATTTATTACTATGAAATTCAAAAAAATTCTCACGCTTGTACTTTCAACAGTACTGATGACAACAACTCTTGCCTCCTGCAAGAAAGACAATCTCAACGTTCCTAAGTTTTCCGATGAAACGATTAATATAGGTGTTAGCGGTCCCCTTTCCGGCGGCGCGGCAGTTTACGGTCAATCCGTTCAAAACAGCGCGAAACTCGCTATCCACGAAATCAACGAAAAAGGAGGTCTTGACGGTACTCTTTTCGCTTTCAATATGTACGACGATAAACACGATCCTACTTTGGTAAGCGACGGCTATGCGAGCCTTCTTGAAAACGGTATGCAAATTTCTCTCGGTACGGTTACCACAGGTCCCGCTCTTGAATTTAAGGAACTTGCTAAGAACGATAACTTATTCGTTCTCACGCCTTCCGCAACCGGCGACGCTGTTCCCGAATATGATAACGCATTCCAAATGTGCTTTGCTGACTCTAACCAAGGCACCGCTTCCGCTGAATACTTCAACAGCAATTATCAAGGAAAAAAGGTCGGCGTATTCTATAAGTCCGACGAAGACTACTCCACGGGTATTCTTGCAAAATTCGAAGAAACTCTCAGCGAAAGCTTCGGTGAAGTTGTAAAGGCTTCCTTTAAAGGCGAAGAATCGGATTTTGCCGCTCAAGTTGAAATTCTCAAGGATTGCGAGATAATCTTCATGCCTATCTACTACACTCCTGCTTCTCAATTTATGCTTGCAGGTAAGAATAAGATTAAGTCCAACGCTATCTACTACGGCTGCGACGGACTTGACGGGGTTGACGCTATCAGTGGTTTTGATATCAACACCATTCCTCAAGAAGTTTCCTATTTATCTCACTTCAATTCCAGCACGACCGTTGGTGCGGCTAAGGATTACATTGACGCGTACAAGAAAACGTTTGGGGAAGATGCTCCTCTCAGCCAATTCGGCGCGGCTGCTTACGACTGCGTTTACGCAATCTATGAGGCACTCAAGGTTGCAAAGGCTAACGGTGCAAACGTTTCCGCGGCTACTACGGCGTCCGATTTCTGCGAAATTCTTAAAACGGTATTCGTATCCGACAGCTTTGTCTTCCACGGCATCACAGGCGCTCCTGAAGCAAACGGCAAATCCAATATTTCGTGGAGTGCTGACGGTTTCGTAAACAAGAACGCTGTTAAATACATCGTAAAGGAAGCTTCTAACTAATCTTTTTTAACCACTACTATAACTGACATTACGGCGATTTGCTGACGTAGTTTTTGCTGCGTCGGCAAATTGTTATAATATAGGAAAAGGTAATTTTTATGGATTTTGTTTTAACTTTAGTGAACGGACTCAGTCTCGGCGGTATATACGCTATGATTGCGCTTGGCTATACAATGGTTTACGGGATTGCAAAAATGCTGAATTTCGCCCACGGTGATATCATCATGGTCGGCGGCTATACCGTATTGATTTTTTTATCGATCAATCCCATTCTTGCCATAGTTGCGTCAATGATATTCTGCCTGTTACTCGGCATAGTTGTAGAAAAAGTTGCGTATAAGCCGCTCAGAGGCGCATCCCCTCTCGCAGTGCTTATTACCGCTATAGGCGTGAGTTATCTTTTGCAAAGCCTTGCTTTGATCATTTTCGGCGCTCAGCCCGAATACGTTATCATCGCCGATCTCGGCGTGCTGAATATCGGTGAAATTTCTATCGGCTATAACACCATCATCACCCTTGTTTCTACCGTTATCATTATGATAGCGCTCACTTTGTTCGTCAAATATACCAAAATCGGTCGCGCTATGGTCGCCGTTTCCGAAGATAAGGACGCAGCTCGCCTTATGGGTATCAATATCAATATGATTATTACGATTACCTTCGCTATAGGCTCATCCCTTGCTGCCCTTGCCGGAGTGTTCAGTTTATTGAAAGTTCCTACCATAACCCCTACCTACGGCTCCATGCCCGGCATCAAAGCGTTCACTGCTGCCGTTATCGGCGGTATAGGCTCTATACCCGGCGCTATGGTGGGCGGTATTTTCCTTGGTATAGTAGAATGTATTTGCAATTCCATACCCGAGCTTGCTCCGTACACGATTGCGATAGAATTTCTTATCCTTATCGTTATTCTTCTCGTTAAGCCCTCTGGCATCCTCGGCAAAAAAAGGAGGGAAAAGGTATAATGAAGAATTTGGCTGTAACTTTGAAAAAAGTAAAGTGGAAACATTTTATCAACTATATAGCAATAGCGCTCGTTATCGCTATTTTCACACCTCTCAGCCTTGGAGGATCGTTGCCTCTCACCTCCCGACTTCTCCTTGAGAAGATTGCTATGAATATACTTCTCGCGCTCTCCCTCTCGCTTGTCGTCGGATTCCTCGGGGAGCTGTCGCTTGGTCATGCGGGTTTTATGTGTATCGGCGCCTATCTCGGCGGTAAAGTGGCTCTTCTTTTAGAAACGAACTTTAATGGCGATAACTCTATCGTACCCTTTATTTTGGCTTTGATTGTAGGCGCTGCGGTCGCAGGCTTGTTCGGATTTATTATCGGCCTCCCTGCGCTGCGTTTAAAGGGCGACTATCTCGCTATCGTAACGCTTGCGTTTGGCGAAATCGTTAAGACGGTATTTGAAAATTCCAGCGAAGGTACGTTCGGCGGACCTAAAGGTCTGAAGACGCCCAGATTTGATAATATCTACCTTTTTATCATCGGATTCTTCCTTGTTTTGCTCTGCATATTCATTATCCAAAATCTCATAAGATCCAAACACGGCAGAGCGATTACCGCTATCCGTGATAACGAAATTGCTGCGCGCGCGATGGGTATCAACGTCACCAAATATAAACTCGTTGGATTTATCGTTTCCGCGGCTTTTGCGGGCGCGGCGGGCGTATTCTACAGCTTTGCAAACAACTATGTCCGCGCATCCGTATTCGATTATAACTACTCTATAGAGATACTTATTATGGTGGTTATCGGGGGCATGGGTAACCTTACGGGTACTATTTGCTCGGCGGTTGCCGTCACCTTTGTCAACACCAAGCTTCAAACTATGCTGACGGGCGACCTTGCCGTACTCAAGGATATCGTTTACGCGCTTATCCTCGTCGTAATCATCATCTATAACAATGCGCCCGCGCTCAAGGGCTTCAGAGAAAAATACAATTTTAGAAATCTCTTGAATAAACTCTTTAAACCCAAGTCTTCAACCGATAAAGACGACGAAGGCGCATGGCACAGAGTTCCTACCAAGATAGCCATGGATGAAGTACTTTCTATTGATTTAAAGGTTGTGGAGAGTACTATGAATCCCGACAAGGAGGATAAGAGCTGATGCAAGAATACGTACTTGAAACAAAAGGCCTCGGTATATCCTTTGGCGGACTTAAAGCGGCGCAAGATATAAACCTTAAAATAAAGAAAAATGAAATATACGGTCTCATAGGCCCTAACGGTGCGGGTAAGACCACTATCTTCAATATGCTGACGGGGGTATATAAGCCCACGACGGGTACCTTCTTTTTGAACGGCGAGGAATTAAAAGGACTTTCCCAAGAAAAGATCAATCACAAGGGCATTGCCAGAACCTTCCAAAATATTCGTCTATTCAACAATATGACAGTCGTACGAAACGTTATGGTTGGGCTTCACGATAGACCTGAATTCAAGTGTTCTCTCATTGAGTCCCTTCTCAGATTGCCCAGACACTTCAAGGTGGAACACGCAATGCGCGAACGGGCAAAGGAGTTACTCGACATCTTCGGACTTCTCGAGGATAGAAATAATCTTGCGTACAATCTTCCTTACGGTAAGCAAAGAAAGCTTGAGATTGCAAGAGCTATTGCTACGCACCCGAAACTCTTGCTCCTTGACGAGCCTGCCGCGGGAATGAACCCGCAAGAGACGGCAGAGCTTATGGATACCATCCGCTTTGTGCGTGATAAATTTGACATGACGATACTGCTTATCGAGCACGATATGAGCTTGGTAACAGGCATTTGCGATAACGTCACCGTTCTTAACTTCGGCATGACCTTGGCTGAGGGAAGGGTAACTGATACGCTTAATAACCCTGAGGTTATCAAGGCGTACCTCGGTGACTGATGGAGGAAAATATGGCATTACTTGAAGTCAAAGACCTTGAGGTAAACTATGGTCTTATTAAAGCTATAAAAGGCGTATCCTTCGAGGTAAACGAAGGCGAGATAGTAGCCCTTATCGGCGCTAACGGCGCAGGTAAAACTACTATTATGCACGCAATCAACGGCATTATTCCAAAAGCGCGCGGCAACGTTACCCTGCAAGGCGAAGACATTACGTCCACCCCTGCACACAAGCTTATCTATAAGGGTATGGCGCAAGTTCCCGAAGGACGAAGAATTTTCCAAGAGCTTACTGTATTTGAGAATCTTCAGCTTGGCTATTATTCTAAGAAAGGAAAGGCTGAATTTGAAGAAAAACTCACGGAAATGTACGAGCATTTCCCCATACTTAAACAACGCTCCTCGCAAATCGCGGGCACTCTTTCGGGCGGAGAACAGCAAATGCTGGCTATGAGCCGCGCCATGATGTCATCTCCTAAACTTCTTTTACTCGATGAACCGTCCATGGGCTTATCCCCTTTATACGTAAACACGATCTTTGAAATGATTGAGACGGTAAACAAGCAGGGAACGACTGTTCTTCTCGTTGAACAAAACGCCAAGAAAGCGCTTACCATTGCCAACAGGGGCTACGTTTTGGAAATCGGCAAAATGGTTAAAACCGGAACAGGCGCAGATCTTTTAAACGATGAAGAGATCGTCAAAGCTTATCTTGGCGGCTAATCTTCCTTTATCGGACGGCAAATTTAACAATCAAAATATAAAAAATCCAACAAAGGCAACAAGTCTTTGTTGGATTTTCTTTTTTCGTTCATAAAAGCTAAAACTTTTAAATCAGGCTATGTCATAGAGAATGGTTGATTTATGCTAAAATTTATTTTAGCCGATTGACGAGAAAAATATAAGAAAGACAAGCGTTTTTTCGAAGGCGCATACCCCTGCGGTATGTAACCGAGCACAACGCGACGAATTTTGCAATTATTTTCCCGTCAAAAATCAATCAAGTGATGTGACACAGCCTTAAATTATCATTCCGCTAATTTATCTTTGTTTTTGTTGCGGATTTCCTTGGCGAGTTCGACGGCAATTTGCACTTCGTCATCCGTTACCTGCTTACCTGCTACTTCCTTTGCGCCGATTTCTAAGTTCTCTTGCTTTTTATAATCCGAGCATAAATATTTCTTGGTTTTGTAGCCGACGAGTACAGTCATAAACGCAGATACCGTACCCTGTACCGCGCTATCGACTACCGTATCAAGAAATGGAATTTTCTTTGCCACGCCTGAAAAGAATTTCCCGAACACGTTAAACCAGTTTACGTTTTGCATTCCGTAAGCAAGCAACGCGCTGCGCATTACGATAAAATATACGCGGAAAAGTTTTGCGTAATTGGGGCGGTAGCCGTAAATCCCCACGATTTGTTTTACGAGCGATAAATTGACGAGCAAAACGCTCAATGCGTCGATTTTATCGTTTTGGGAGATAGACGTGGTTAAAAACACTTTCCCGGAACTCTTCCAAATAAGCGCGTTGACGCATTTTGCAACGTCGGTTGCATACGCTTGTTTCAACGCTGTTTTTAAGGCTTGTTTGTCCTTGTTTGAGAGCGCAGTTTTAAGCTCTGAAAGCGTTTGTTCGGACAAATAACGAAAACGCGCGTTGTTCGGGTTTTCGTGGTATTCCACGAGCGCGGACGCTACGTCCTTTAACGCGCGGTAATTTTTCTTGACTGCTAAATCGAAATTATCCGCGGTAATATCGGTGACAAAGAACCGCGCGCCGAGTACTTTCACAATCGGACGAACGATAAATATGCCGACCAAAACAGCCGTTGCCGCCAACGCGCAATAGCCAAACACCTGATTGACTTGAAAACACAGCGTAAGAATATCCGCGAGCGCGCCGATTACAAGCAATAACACCACGGCAGCCACGGCAATTATTGCAAAGAAAAATCCTTTCTCGTTTTTTTGTTTGAGCGCGCCGGAAATAGATTCGGAAAACGCGCTATCGTCTAATTTTTTATCGGGAACAAGCGCTGTTTTAGGCGTTTGCTCTTCGGTAATTTTCTCTTTTTTTCTCATAATACTCCTTTGTAGATACCCTTTTGAAACTTCGTTACGGTTGTTGTCCGTCTTAAAGTTTAGTATATTCTATCATATCGGAGTAAAAAAATCAAGCCCTGCCTCAAAAAAATTACCTTGGCGGACGCATTTTGGCGGATTTTTTTTGCGCGTACTTAAAAAAAGCTTGGATTTTCCGTTCTTTTGTTGTATAATGGTAGCAGAAACAAACGTAACTGGAGATTTTTCTATGTTCGATTACACAAAAATGATTCTCGAAAAAACAATCAAGGACGTTAAAGCGGTTGCTTACGTTTCAAATATCGCTACGCAGGCAATGTATATCATTTATTTGGTTTACGCCCTGATAGCACAAACGGGATTTTGGTACGTAAACGCCCTTTTACTCGCCCTTTCCACTGCGTATTTCTTGTACTTTTTACACTCGTCCAACCACGAAGCCAAGAATAAGAATTTGAGTAAAAAAATCAGGAAACTTTACGCACGCATTAAACAGGCGGTAAAGTTCTTTCCGCTCGCGGTTGCGCTCTATAGCTTGTGCTTGACCGTTGAGAACGTAAATCCGTTCACCTTGATTTCCACGGCGTTTATGCTGATAACTTGGCTTTTACAGCTTATTTTCGACGTTTTAGGCGCGATTATCGGCAATCGTATCGAGCTGTTTAAAGAGGCGATTGAAGCGGACGTCAATGAAATTGCAAAGCCTGTGAAATCGGTTGGAAATTTCTTTAAACAAGTAACGGGACAAGAAGTTCAAGCCCCCAAAGCACCGAGCAAAAATCGGGTTTGGCTGGACGAGCAGATGAAGGGTTATCGCGAGACCAAAGCCGAAGAAAAACGCATCAAACAAGAAGAAAAACGCGAACAAAGAAAGCAAGCGATTCAAGAAAAGAAACGCAAATTCTTACAAGGCGCGAAACGCGCACTCGGCGGAAACAATCAAAAAAGTTTGCCTGAACCTAAAAACAACGACGGAGAAAGCTTGAATGACGATGAATAAACTGCGTTTTTTAAACGGCAATACCCTGAAAATTATTGCCTGTATCGCAATGGTTATCGACCACGTAGGCTTGATGTTTTTCCCGACAAATCTTATCTTTCGGAAAATCGGACGGATTGCCCTACCCCTGTTCGCGTTCTTGCTCGCGGAAGGCTGTAAACATACTCGGAACAAGAAAAAGCATTTTTTACTGCTCTTAGCCTTTGCAAGCATTTGTCAATTCGTTTACGACGTATTCACGCTCGTAGGCGGCGGTGACGTTTACGTGTGTATTTTAGTCTCCTTGCTTTGCGCTGAGCTTTGTATCTTCGCCTTGCAATATTTCAAGCGTGAACTGTTTAAAGCGGAAAATTCCGTCGCTACAAAAATTTTTGCCTTCGCACCCTTTCTTTGCGCGGTAGGCGCAACCGCTTTGCTTTGTAACGTTCAAGCGGTGGACTACGGATTTGCTGGCTGTATGTTGCCCGTCTTTATGTCCTTGTCCGATTTCAAGGACGTCGCAAATAATGAAAATCAAGAACGCCTACTCTCCAAAATCGACACCGATTTTTCGAGATTTATCTGCGTAATCGGCGGGCTTTTGTTCCTGTATTTTACCCACCCGAGCGTTTTGCCCACCGAGTATATGTTCCTTTCGCTTATCCCCATCGCCCTGTATAACGGACAGCGGGGGAAGAAGAACTTGAAATACTTTTTCTATTTCTTCTATCCTTTGCATCTCGTTGCGATCGAAGGATTGTACGTGTTGCTTTTGTTATTGTCCTAATAAACTACTTAAAATGAAAAGCCGAACGCTCTCTTGCGCTCGGCTCTTTTTATTGCCGCTTACCACTAAACGAGTTTTGAAATTTCACGGCGGAGTCTGCCGATTATTTTTTTCTCTAAGCGAGAAATGTAGCTTTGGGATATCCCCAAAAGATCGGCAACGTCCTTTTGCGTCATTTCTTCCCCGCCGTTTAAACCAAACCGCAAAAACATAATTTTTTGTTCGCGCTCGGATAGTTTTTTAAGCGCGTCCTTTAAAAGCTCCTTTTCCACGTTGGACTCCACGTCGCCGTACACCGCGTCCGCGCTCGTGCCTAAAACGTCGGAAAGTAACAGTTCGTTGCCCTCAAAATCGGTGTTCAGCGGTTCGTCAAAGGACACTTCCGTTTTTAGCCTTGAAACTCGTCTTAAATACATTAAAATTTCATTTTCTATACACCGCGAGGCGTACGTTGCGAGCTTGATGTTTTTCTCCGATTTAAAGGAATTTATCGCCTTGATAAGCCCCAACGTTCCTATCGAAACCAAATCGTCGTTATCTACACCCGTATTCTCGAATTTACGGGCTATGTAAACGACCAAGCGCAAATTGTGCTCTATCAGTTTTTTCTTGACCTGCTCCACGTCCCTGCCCTGCTCCATGGCTTCGACCGCCAAACGTTCCTCTTCCGCATTCAGCGGTAACGGCAACGCCTCTCCGTTTCCGCAAACGTAATCCACCGCACTTTCGTCCCCGCCGACGAAGACGCGTTTTATCTTGCGTACAAATGCAAAAATTTGCGAAATCTCCATATCTCTCACCTCTTTCATTCTTTCAGCCCGTCCGTTGCCCAAGCGCCAAAAAGCAATTTGTACTCCTTGCCCTGCAAAGCAGGGCTAACGGCGCAGTACGGCTTATATACTATATTCTTCTCTTTTTCAAAATATATCAAAAGTTCGTCCAAAACAAATAATTTTATCCGCTTTTCGCCCGAAACTGTGGAAATAAGCAATTCGTCTTCGCCTTCTTCAAAGGCCTTTGCGCCAAAGACGTCAAAAAACAATTCCGCGCTCAAAAAACAGACGGGAACACCCGATTTTTTTGCTAAATTCCCACTATCAAGGTAGCCGTCAGCTCGTACCTGCCTATTCCCTTTCGTTAATTTACAAGAATAAATAAATCTGGCAACTGCCCGACGCCTATACACCGCTTTGATGAGTTTTTTAATCGCTAAAGCCATACTGCAAACAACCGCGCACACGGTAGCAATCGGCACGCCCACGTAAATTCCGTCCCCGAACGCGTAATCTATCTGAAACAGACCGCAAAACGCATACACTCCGCCTGCAAACGCAAAACTCACGGCATAGTACGAAATTACACTCATCACGTACCTGCTTACATCTTTTTTGTGAATTTTACAGTTAAAACCAAGAAAACAAGAAAAAAATGGAAAGCCGAGCTTGACAACGGCCCCAAGCATTTTTGTCAAAGCGGAAAGGGTTAAAAACGGATAGATGACGGCGAAGATCGCGCCCATACACGCAGATAGCGCAACCCTGGATTTTTTGATAGGCAAACGCAAAATTTTAAAGGCGAAGTAACATAAAAAAGCGTCGAGCGCGAAATTTTCGATAAATGCGTATTCGATATAAATTTCCATTCCGTTCTCCGTCCTTTTATCGTATTATACAATAAATTCTCTATCGAAAACGGACTTTAAAACTCGTAAACAGTCGAAATTCGTCAATAACCAAATTACAAAAAAAGACCTACGGTCAATGCTTTGACTTCGTAGGTCTTTTTTGTTTTAAGAAATGTTTTGTCTTATATTTTTTATCGCAGTTTTCTCTAATCTTGATACCTGTGCTTGGGATATCCCCACCTCTTCGGATATCTCCGTTTGCGTTTTACCCTCGTAATAACGTAGGAATAATATCTTTCGTTCCCGCTCGCCAAGCTTACTCATTGCTTCGGAAAGCGCTACGTGCTCCGTCCAAATCTCGTCGGTGTTTTTTTCGTCCGCAAGCTGATCCATCAATAAGAGCGCGTCGCCGGCTTTATTATAGACCGGCTCATACAGGGAAACGGGATCGGAAATGGCGTCAAGCGCATAGACGACCTCGCGTTCCGCAACATGCATTTCTTCAGCAATACGGCTTATCGTCGCCTCTTCGTCACGACCTTCAATCACCTCGCGCGCCTTTAATACCTGATAGGCAACGTCGCGGATGCTGCGCGGTACTCTCAAAGAATTTCCGTCGCGCAAAAACCTTTTAATTTCCCCGATTATCATCGGCACGGCGTACGTAGAAAACTTTACCCCGACGGACACGTCGAAATTGTCAAGCGCTTTGATAAGCCCGACACAGCCTGCCTGAAACACGTCGTCCGCACAAAAATTTTTCGTTCTAAACCGCTTTATCATGGATAATACGAGCCGCATATTCCCCACGATAAACCGTTCGCGAGCGTCTGCGTCGCCCGACTTAATCCGCAAAATAAGCTCCTCGTTTTCTTTGGCGGAAAGCTTGGGCAGTCCCGAAGTATCCACACCGCATATCACTACTTTTTGCACAAAAAACACCTCCTTGCATACCGTAAAGATATGTAAAAAATTTCTTGGCAAATAAGGGCATAAGGCAAGTATGCGCATTTTGCGATTTTTTTATACGAAATTTAAAGTCGTCCCATGCGTCAATCTTTCGCTCTAAACACGTAGGGGCGATTACCAGTCCTGTTTTTTGAGCGTAGGATCTTTTACGTCGTCATAGAACTCAAAGTAACGTTTTTTGAATTCTTCGGGCCTGATCGGTAACGGTTCGTCTGAGTTTTTCATTTGTTCCAACAATTCGAAAAGCTCTTGCGGAGTAAAATCTCCAAGCTCGGTTTCGTCACCGTAGCTTTGTAAAATTTTTAATAGGTCAAGCTTTGACATTTCTATCTCCCTTTTAAAAGCGGAATTTTATTTTAAAGCTCCGAGTTTGCTTGCAATACATTATAGCACGGCAAATGCGCGAAGTCAAGTAAATACCGAACGCTTACTCTTTCCTTTGTCACCGTTTTCATCAAAATTATACGCTATCACGCCTTTAAAAATTTTTGTAATTTTACCATATCTTAGTGGATTTTTAGGCGGATTTTTCAAAAATAAGGGTTTCTATCTAAATTCCGCCAAAAGCGGAAATTCTTCCCCTATCTTCCCCGCTTTACAAAATGGGATTTTTTCCGTTAC
>JAFVRE010000053.1 GCA_017504465.1 Clostridia bacterium
CACGTACTACTTGTACGTTCCCTTGCTCCGCCTTGCCTTGCTCGTATCTCCAACGCTCCATAGGCTTGACGTTTTTCTTTCTTGGTTCTAAATTGAGCTTACTTCATTGTCGCTCGGTCACGTACTACTTTGTACGTTCCCTTGCTCCGCCTTGCCTTGCTCGTATCTCCAACGCTCCATAGGCTTGGCGTTTTTCTTTCTTGGTTCTAAATTGAGCTTACTTCGTTGTCGCTCGGTCACGTACTACTTGTACGTTCCCTTGCTCCGCCTTGCCTTGCTTGTATCTCTAACGCTCCATGAGTGAAAACTAAATACCATGTTCGCGTTTAGCGAGGATTTTTCCGTTTTCAGAGTTGAGTAAGTAAGCTTGGATCTTTCCGCTTTTTTCAATTAGTCCAACGTAATAATAAGGCGTTTCTTCGCAAATGAGACGCAGATAAATTTCACCGACAAAACTGTTTGTATCGGTTAAGGTTTCAAAAACGCTCGGGGCGTTTTCTCGCAGCTTGTTTAGAGCCTGCCGAGGAGAGAGCGTCTTGTCGGTTTTTATTGTTTTTGCAGGCAAGGTTAAACTTTCTTCGCCGTAACGGATAGTAAAATCCATGCTCTCCACGTTGGAAAAGTCGAGGGGGTAAGAAAGGAAATATTCCGCTTTTACGTTGTCGTAAGAAGCTTCGCCTTCGTGGGTTTTTCCGTTGAGCGAAAATGAAATATTACAGCTTTTATCCCCCGACGGCGCGGTGAAAAATATCTCCGCGCGAGACGTGGTTTCGCGTTTGATTCCGTCTGCGGAGTAGGGGTATTCCTCTTCAACCGCATACACTTTTAAAAGGTAAGGATTTTGCTCTGCAATTAGGATGTTCGAGCGTAATTCGGACACGTAATCAAAGAAATCGAGCTCGGTTGCACTTTTGAAAATGGGCAAGAAAAAGGAAAAGCCTGCCGCGACGATTACGAAAATTCCGACTATAAACCATGCAAAACGCGCAATAGGCGCTTTTGACAGGTTGCGAAACAAATTACCCCTTTTGGCTTTTTTGGTGGGATCTGAATGGGGAAGAGATTTTTTTGCGTGCTCGGGTTTGGCGTCGTTGGTAGGCATAGAGTTTTGTTTAAAGAGTTGATTTAAAGTTTTCATAGTAGCATTATATTAGCCGAGAAGAGAAAAGATGCCGAATATTTTGCCGTAACGGCGTATTTTTTTTCTTCATATACTTGATTTTTTTGTTTAGATATGGTAAAATATCTAAAATAGTATTTACCAAAGGAGTGAAAGGACGTATGAAGATCGATAAAGTGATTGTTCGCACCATCGTAAACACGCTTTGCGCGATTGCAATTTTGATTATTTCAGCGTTGCTTTTCGCTTCTTTTATTTTCCCCTCGACCATGATGGGAATTTCGTATAAGCTTGGGAACGACTCGGGCGCGATGAAGTATGCCTACACGTCCTATTCTCGAACAAAGGAAGTTGTGTATATCGCTTACGCGACCGAAGTTGCTTTCGGTGTGGATAGCGACGAAGACATCGTCTATTACGGGGAACAGTTTGTTGCCGACGAGAACTTTGACGATTACTGCCTGCAGATAGATTTACAATCGGAAACGGAGCAGGGCGCATACCGTCAATACGTGTATGGACGATTGGTTATTTCCGAATATTCGCTCAATGAAAAAGACAAGGCTTTCTCGTATGCTTTGGACGCGATAGGGGATAAGTTCGTTAAGAACAATGCCTTGGTTGCGTTGTTATTCGAATCGATGGTCGCAGGCGACGGCGTAACCGTTGACAAGGTTGTTTCAAAAATGCGAGAGCTCAGCTCGACGCTTAACGGCGAGGACGCGGTCTATCTCAATTCCTTGCTCGAAGCTTATGATAAATCGACGTCGAACAATTAAACGGACGAACACAAAAAGAGAGTTTTACAATGAAAGAACAGAAAAAACTTAGAATTCAATTTATAGCAAAAAATATAAAATCTCAGACAGAAGGAGAAAAAACAATGGGTAGTAGAATTGTTAAAGAAGGCTTGACGTTTGACGACGTGCTTTTGATTCCGCAGGCATCCAACGTGTTGCCCTCGGACGTGGATCTCACAACGAAGCTGACGGAGGGCATACAGCTGAACCTGCCACTTATCAGCGCGGCTATGGATACCGTTACCGAGAGCCGTATGGCTATCGCTATGGCGCGTGAAGGCGGGTTGGGTATCATACATAAAAATATGTCGATTGAAGAGCAAGCGGCTCAAGTCGATAGAGTAAAACGCAGCGAACACGGCGTTATTACCGATCCTTTCTTCTTGCATCCGGAAAATTCCGTAAAAGAAGCGGTTGCCTTGATGGAAAAGTACCGCATTAGCGGTGTGCCTATCACGACTCCCGACGGAAAACTCGTTGGAATTTTGACCAACCGTGATTTGCGTTTTGAAAACAATTACGAACAGCCTATCTATAACGTTATGACGAAAGAAGGGCTCGTTACTGCGCCTGAGGGAACTTCTCTTGAAGAAGCGAAATATATTCTCGGCAGACATAGAATTGAGAAACTTCCTATCGTGGACGCAAACGGATATCTTAAGGGGCTTATCACGATTAAAGATATCGAAAAATCTATTCAATACCCCAATTCCGCTCGTGACAATAACGGTAGATTGCTCGTAGGCGCGGCGGTAAGTACTGCGGCAAACGTTCTTGACAGAGTATCTGCGCTCGTTGACGCGCGCGTTGATATCATTGCGATTGATACGGCGCACGGACATTCCGCAGGCGTTATTAAAAAGGTCGAAGAAATTAGAGCGAAATTCCCTTCCTTGCCTATTATCGCAGGTAACGTAGCAACCGCAGGCGCAACCGAGGCACTCATTAAGGCGGGCGCGGACGTCGTTAAGGTAGGTATCGGTCCCGGCTCCATTTGTACCACTCGCGTGGTAGCAGGTATTGGTGTTCCGCAACTTACGGCGATTATGGACTGTGCGGAAATGGCGGATAAACTCGGTAAGAGAATTATCGCAGACGGCGGTATTAAATATAGTGGCGATATCGTGAAAGCGCTCGCGGCGGGCGGTAGCGCGGTTATGATCGGATCTCTTCTTGCAGGTACTTTAGAAAGCCCCGGTGAAGTAGAACTTTACCAAGGCAGAAGCTATAAAGTATATAGAGGTATGGGTTCGCTTGGCGCTATGGCGGCGGGCAGCAGCGACAGATATTTCCAAGAGGGTACGCGTAAATTCGTACCTGAAGGCGTAGAGGGCAGAGTGCCTTACCGCGGTTCTGTAGCGGATATTATTTATCAAATGAAAGGCGGACTTCGTTCGGGTATGGGCTATTGCGGAAAGGCAACGATCGAGGAACTTCGTACGAATTCGGAGTTCGTGCGTATTACCAACGCAAGCTTGATTGAGAGCCATCCTCACGATATTTCCATCAGCAAAGAAGCGCCCAACTATTCTCAACATTAAGGCTGTTTTAGTCCCCAAAGAGCGACTTCAAAATCTTTTCAGGTTTTGAAGTTGTAGCATTTTAGCCTTTAAAAAGCAAAAAACGTAGGGGCAGGTATGAGAGTTTTATATCTGAATACAAACTCGGGGCATACAGTCTATTATAAATCAGTTATCATTTTTTAATAATAAGGAGAACATAATGAATTCTAATAAAAGGCCAGATTCTATGGTAAGAATTACGACTCTTGAGCTTGCAAACGCGTTTATCGACGAGCAAGTGGAAGCAGTCCGCAATCAGGTTGGCAATAAGAGCGTATTGCTCGCATTGTCCGGTGGCGTGGATAGTTCGGTTGTTGCCGCTTTGCTTATTAAGGCGATTGGGAAACAGCTTGTCTGCGTACACGTTAATCACGGTTTAATGAGAAAGGGCGAAAGCGAACAGGTGCTTGAGATTTTCAAAAACAGATTGGACGCGAATCTTATTTATATCGATGCGACAGACCGTTTCCTTGACAAACTCGTGGACGTTTCCGATCCTGAAACCAAGAGAAAGATTATCGGTGGCGAATTTGTACGCGTATTTGAAGAAGAGGCGAGAAAGCTCGAAGGGATTGCCTTCCTTGCGCAAGGTACGATTTATCCCGATATCATCGAAAGCAAAGGTGTTAAAGCGCATCATAACGTAGGCGGTTTGCCCGACGATATGAAGTTTGAAGGCTTGGTTGAGCCGGTTAAGCTTTTGTATAAAGACGAAGTTAGAGTGGTTGGTAAGGCGCTCGGTTTACCTGCGGAAATGGTTGACCGTCAACCCTTTCCCGGTCCTGGGCTCGGCGTACGTTGTACGGGCGCAATTACCCGCGACAGACTTCGCGCGCTTCGCGATTCGGACGCAATTTTGCGTGAAGAGTTCGATAAAGCGGGATTGACGAATAAGGTTTGGCAATTCTTCACCGTCGTACCCGATTTTCGTTCGACGGGCGTGCGCGACGGAAAACGCGTATTCGATTGGCCGGTTATCATTCGCGCGGTGAATACCGTGGACGCAATGAGCGCGACCGTTCCCGAGCTTGAATGGTCGGTTTTGAAGAAGATCACCGATAGAATTTTGAGCGAAGTTGACGGCGTATGTCGTGTTTTGTATGATTTAAGCCCTAAAGCGCCTGCAACGATTGAGTGGGAATAAGAATTTAAAACAAGCGATTTGTCTAAACTCGGTAAAAATGACGGTGGTTTTATCAAAAGGGTAAAGCAACCGAAATTATATAACAAAATTAAATAAAAAATAAAAGATGCGGAGGGCATTATGATTAAAATTTTACAATACGGTGAAGGCAATTTTTTACGTACGTTCGTGGACGTATATTTTGATTCGCTTAACAAAAGCGGTATCGGTGAATATGGTGTTAGTATCGTAAAGCCTATTACGTTTGGTACGCTTGAACGCTTTGAGAAGCAAAATAATAAATATCATATCGTGCTTCGTGGCGTTAAGGACGGTCAGGACGTAGAAGACGTTTATAAGATAGATTCGCTTATCAGCGTTATTGATCCGTTTGTGGACGCCGAAAGCTATTACGCTTTGGCGAAAGATCCTGAACTTAAAATTATCGTTTCCAACACTACGGAAGCGGGTATTTGCTTCAACGCAAACGATACTTTCGACGGCTTTGAAACGATTACTTACCCTGCAAAGCTCACGAAATTCCTGTTCGAACGTTTTAACGCAGGGCTTGACGGTGTATATCTTTTGCCCGTTGAATTGATTGATAACAACGCTGACGAGCTTAAAAAGTGCGTCGATAAATATATCGAGCTTTGGAACTTGCCCGTTGCGTTTAAAGAATGGAACGACAGTCAAAACTATTACTGCAATACGCTCGTTGACCGTATTGTTTCCGGATATCCCCGCGACGTAGAAACTAAGGCGCACCTTGCTGAACTTATCGGCGAAGAAGATGACCTCGTTTCCGTCGGCGAACCGTTCGGGCTTTGGGCTGTGGAAAAGAAGGGCGATATCGAAAACTATATCAAGGAAGGCGAACACAACATTGAAGTCGTACTTACGAACGATATTAAATATTACAAAAAGAGAAAGGTTCGTGTTTTGAACGGAAGCCATACTAATCTCGTACCTGCTGGCCTTATTTTAGGCGCAACCACCGTTTACGATTGTATGAAAGACGAGAGATTGTCTTCGTTCGTGCAAAATACGCTTGCAGAAGAAATTAATCCTTTTGTTTCCGACGACCTTGCTGCAACGACCTTGTTTGCGGATAGCATTAAGAGCCGTTTCTTGAACCCGTATCTTAACCATCAGCTCATCAGTATTTCCTTGAATTCCATTTCCAAGTGGAGAGCAAGAGTTTTACCCAGCTTCAAGGATTATTATAGTGCGCACGGAAAACTTCCTAAGAACCTTGTAATCGGCTTCTCCTATCTCATGGCGCTTTACACGACGCTTGAAGAAAAGGACGGAAAGTATTACGTAACGCTTGGCGGAAAACAAGTTGAATATAAGGATGATCTTCCTTACCTTGAATATTTCGCTTCTAAGAAATCGATTAGCGGATTTATGTCGAATGAAGAAATTTGGGGCGAAAACCTTACGGAGTACCCCGGCTTCTACTTCACGGTTATCAAAAACGTTGAAAAAATCAAGAGAGGCATTTGCTTGATATGAAGAACGTAATTATCAATGAAAAGGATAGCGTTGGCGTATGCCTTGACGGGACGGATAAAATTCCCGCAGGGCATAAGTACGCGCTCAAGGATATTAAACAGGGCGATTACGTCATTAAATACGGCGAGATTATCGGTAGAGCAACGCAGGATATTGCTGAGGGCGAGTGGGTACATACGCATAACGTAAAATCTCATTTGGACGAAAACGTGGCGTACAGGTACGAGTTCAACGCAAATTCTTTCCCTAAAACGACGGCTACTTTCCAAGGCTTTAAGCGTGAGAAAGGCAGAGCTGGTATAAGAAACGAAATTTATATCATCCCCACCGTTGGATGCGTGAACAATGCGTGTATGCGTCTTGCAAAGGACGCGCAAAAACTCGTAAGTGGCAGCATTGACGGTATCTTTGCGCTCACTCATCAGTTCGGTTGTTCTCAACTTGGCGAAGACAATGAAAATATTAAAAAATTGCTTTGCTCAATTGCGCTCAACCCCAACGCAAGCTTCGTATTATTCGTAGGATTGGGTTGTGAAAACAACGGTATGGACGGAATCAAGGAATATCTTGCGCCTTACGGCAGAAACAATATTGAATTTTTTAATTGCCAAGACGTCGAAGACGAACACGCTTACGGTATGGCAATTTTGGAAAAATTTGCTCAAAAAGCGAAAGACCTCAAGCGCGAAGCAGTGGATTTCTCCGAGCTTTGTATCGGGCTTAAATGCGGCGGCAGTGACGGATACTCGGGCTTGACCGCAAATCCGCTCGTTGGTAAAATTACAGACAGAATGGTTTCGCTTGGCGGCAGCGCAATTTTGACTGAAGTTCCCGAAATGTTCGGCGCGGAACAATTGCTTATGAATAAGTGTGAAAGCGAAGAAGTTTTCGAAAAATACAAGGCTATGATCGAAGCTTTTAAAGATTATTACATTAAGCAGGGATTCCCCGTTTACGAAAATCCCAGCCCCGGCAATAAGAAGGGCGGTATTACGACTTTGGAAGAGAAGTCGCTCGGCTGTATTGAAAAGGCGGGAACGAGCAAAATCGTGGACGTACTTGCTTACGGCGAACAAGTAAAGAAGGTAGGCGTGTCCGCGTTGAACGCGCCCGGTAACGATTTAATCGCTTCGACGGCGCTTGCGGCAAGCGGTTGCCAAATCGTTCTGTTTACGACGGGTAGAGGTACGCCGTTCTCGACGTTCGTGCCCACAATGAAGATTTCTTCAAACACCCGCCTTGCAAATCATAAAAACAACTGGATTGATTTTAATGCTTACGACATGGATGAGGACGGGCTTTTTGGCGTACTTTTGAACACGGTAAACGGCGAAATCAAATGCAAGAGCGAGGACGTAAGAGAAATCGCTTTCTATAAGACGGGCGTTACTTTATAACGCGACAATATTACATAATAACCTTGAGAGGTAAGAAAAATGAGTTACATTAGAGAAAATTTTTTACTTACGAACAAAACGGCGGAAAAGCTGTATATGAATTACGCGAAAGATACCCCGATCTTTGACTATCACTGCCATTTGCCTGAAAAGCAAATTCTTGAAAATAAGCAATTTAACGACGTTTTTGAGATTTGGCTTGCGGGAGATCACTACAAATGGCGTTTGATGAGAAATTACGGTGTGGACGAAGAGTTTATTACCGGTAAATCCACGTCCAACAAGGAGAAGTTTACGGCGTATTGTAAAACGCTCGGTACTGCGTTCGGGAATCCGTTGTATCACTGGTCGCAAGTTGAGCTGAAAGAGTTTTTCAATTGCGAAATTGAAATCAACGAAAGCAACGCGGATCTTATTTGGGACTGGTGCAACGAGTATATTGCGGTAAACAAAATTACCCCGCAAAAGCTTATCGAACAATCCAACGTCTCGCACCTGTTCACCACCAACGAGGTTTTTGACGACCTTTCCACGTTTGAAGAAATCGCGAAAAAGGATTACAAATTTAAGGTAATTCCTGCGTTCAGAGCGGATAAAATTATGAATATTGAAGCGGAAAAGTACAACGAATTTGTTGATAAACTTGGCGAAGTTAAAAATCTTTCCGTTTTGGAAGAAAAAATCGAAGAACGTCTCAACGCTTTCATTAAAGTTGGCACGACGGCTGCGGACGTTGCGCTTCAGAGCGTGTACCCCGTGTACGAGAGGAACGAGGCTTGCGCCGTATTTGAGAAGCGTAGAAAAGGCGAACAGATTACGGAAAAGGAAAGCGAAGTTTTTAAAGGCTATCTCACCTATTTCCTTTTCAAACTTTATGCGAAATATAATATCGCTACCGAGCTTCATATCGGCGCAATGAGAAACAACAACTCCGTTATGCTTGCAAAGCTTGGTTTAGATACCGGTTTTGATAGTATTGCAGAAGACAATTCCATTAAATATATGTCCCGCTTGTTTGACAAGCTGAATATGGAAGGGGCGTTGCCTAAAACGATCGTATTCAACCTCAACCCGAAAATGAATTCGGAAATTATGACCTTAATCGGTTGTTTCCAAAGCGGTGAGGCAAGAGGCAAACTTCAATACGGGCCTGCTTGGTGGTTCTTGGATAACAAAGTGGGTATGGAAAGACACCTTGAGGATTTGACCGCAACCGGACATATCGGCGCGTTTGTCGGTATGTTGACGGATAGCCGTTCCTTCCTCTCTTATCCCCGTCATCACTATTTCAGAAGAATTTTGTGTAACTATTTCGGCGGTATGATGGAAAGAGGGGAAATGACCTCGGACATCAAATTCGTAGGCAAGGTCGTAGAAGATATCTGCTACAATAATTCGATTAAGTATTTAAATATGTAATTCAGCATTGACGTTTTTCGACAATGCAAAAAAATAAAAACAATCTAAAATAGAGTAAACAAGGAGCAAAACAATTATGGATAAGCTTATTCCCGTAGTCGTTATTAAAGAGCTTTCGGAAACGGACAAAATTTTGTCCGCACTTCAAAATTATGGTATTAACTGTGCAGAAATCACCTTCCGTACCGCTTGTGCGGCAGAAGCGATTGAATACGCAGTGAAGAAATTCCCCGATATGAACGTGGGCGCAGGTACGGTTATCAATGCGGAGCAATGCAATAAAGCGCTCGCAGCAGGCGCGAAATTTATCGTTTCGCCAGGTCTTTCCGTTCCCGTTGCGGAAATTTGTAAGGCAAACAACGTACCTTACTATCCCGGTTGCGTAACCCCCACGGAAATTATGCAAGCTTTGGAGCTTGGTATCAATATCATTAAATTCTTCCCCGCAAACGTTTACGGTGGCTTGAAGGCAATGAAAGCACTTGCAGGACCTTTCCCTCAAGTTAAATTTATCCCCACGGGCGGCGTTAATCGCGATAACCTTGACGAATTCCTTGCTTGGGAAAAAATTTATGCTGTCGGCGGTTCTTTCATGGTAGAAGAGGCGCTGAATGCAAATAAATAAAAAGATTTTGGAAGAGTTAAAAGGCTATTTATTCATGCTCGTGGGGTGTTTCGCATACGCCACGAGTACGAGCCTTTTTCTTGCGCCGAACTCTATCGTTGCGGGTGGTGTTTCCGGCCTTTCCGTACTTATCAATTATCTCAATAACAATATTCCGATCGGTTTAATTTCTATCGTAATTAATCTACCCATTTTGGCGTTCGGTATTAAATACCAAGGTTGGAAATTTATCATACGCTGCTTAATCACAGTCGCTACGCTTGGCGTCGTTACCGACTTGTTATCGGTATTTCCAGTGCTTACTGAAGACGGCGTACTCGCCTCTTTATACGGCGGTATTTGCCAAGGTATCGGTATCGGCTTGTTTGTTAAATACGAATTTTCAAGCGGCGGTACGGAGTTGTTGGGCAGATTGCTTGCGCGTTGCGTAAAAGGCCTCAAGATTCCTACCTGTGTTGGAATTTTGGACGCTTTAATCGTAATTATCGGTTCAATCGTAACGAAAAATCCGAGCAATATGCTCCACGCCTTAATCGTTGTTTTTGTGAGCACGAAGGTTTCGGAAATGGTACTTATGGGTTTGGAAAAATCCAAGCTTTGCATCATTATTTCCGAAAAGGGCGAAGAGATTTCTCGGGCGTTGTTAGAGAGTAGTCCGCGTGGTATAACCATGCTCGACGGACAAGGCATGTACACGCATAAGCAACGTAACGTGCTTTTGACCTGCGTAAAAAATCCGCAACTTTCCCAGCTTAAACAAATTGTAAAATCCATTGATGAAAAAGCCTTCATTATCATTAACGATTCGGTGGAAGTTAGGGGGCAGGGTTTCCAATCTTTAGAGTAAGTCGCGTTGTATATACGTCGCATTTCTTCGTCACAGTTCCGCGCGTTTTGGTCACGTACGCCAAGTACGTTCCCTACAACGTGCTCACTCTTCCTTGAAATGCTCGTATCTCCAACGCTCCACGGGCTAAGTCGGGCAATTGACAAGCTGGGGTACGAACGGCTACACTTATACACTCAGTGAAAGATAGAAAAATCCGAAGTCAAGCGGTCGCCGTTTGTGCTCGTATCTCCAACGCTCCATGGGCTTGACGTTTGTCTTTCTCGGTTCTAAATCGAGCTTATAGCCCTCTGCTGTGGAAACAAAATAAAATAAGCAAAAATTAAACATTTTAAATATAAAAACAATAAAAAAGAGGTATAAAATCATGAAAAAAGTTGTAACTTTTGGCGAACTTATGTTAAGACTTGCTCCCGAAAACTATCTTCGTTTCTTGCAATCCAACCGTTATCAAGCAACGTTTGGCGGCGCGGAAGCAAACGTAGCGGTTTCACTTGCGAATTATGGCGTAGATGCGTGTTTCGTTTCCAAGCTTCCTACGCATGAAATCGGTCAAGCGGCTGTCAATAGTCTTCGTACCTTCGGCGTAGATACGTCCAAGGTTGTTCGCGGCGGCGAAAGAGTAGGTATTTACTATTGTGAAAAAGGTGCTTCTCAACGTCCTTCCAAAGTAGTTTACGACAGAGCATACAGCTCCATCGCAATGGCGAAAAAGGGCGATTTCAACTGGGATGAGATTTTTGAAGGCGTGGATTGGTTCCACTTCACCGGTATTACTCCTGCTTTGAGCGATGACGTTGCTGAAATTACCATTGAAGCTTGTAAGGCGGCAAAAGCGAAAGGAATCACGATTTCTTGCGACCTTAACTTCCGTAAAAAACTCTGGTCCAAGCAAAAGGCTGGCGAAGTTATGGGCGAAGTTTGCAAGTACGTTGATTACTGCATCGCAAACGAAGAAGACGCAAAAGACGTATTCGGAATTGAAGCGGATAACACCGATATCTACGGCGGTAAGCTTGATAGAGAAGGCTATATCTCCGTTGCAAAGAAACTCACTGAACGTTTCAACTTCAAGGGTGTTGCTATCACTTTGCGTGAAAGCAAGAGTGCAAACGACAACGACTGGTCGGGTATGCTTTATACGGGCGGTCAAGCATATTTCTCCAAGAAATATTCCATTCACATCGTTGACCGCGTAGGCGGTGGCGACAGCTTCGGCGGCGGTTTGATTTATTCGCTTGTAAACGGTAAGGAACCTCAACAAGCAATCGAATTTGCAGTTGCGGCAAGCTGCTTGAAGCATTCTATCGAAGGCGACTACAACATGGTTTCGGTTGCAGAAGTTGAAAACCTTGCCGGCGGTGACGCAAGCGGTCGTGTTCAAAGATAAAACATGGAAAAATATATTATAGGTATCGACGTCGGGGGAATGAGCGCGAAAGCTGGTTTGTTCTCCTTAGACGGCGAACTCCTTTGCGAAGCAAAATTTAAAACCAAGAAATGCGACGGCGTAGAATGTACGGTGTCGTCTTTGGTGGAGCTTGCAAAGTCTCTTGCTGAGCAAGCAAACGTCGATTTTTCTAAAGTAGTCGCGGTTGGTATGGGTGTTCCCGGGGTTGTTAATAGCGAAGACGGAATTGTGCTTCGTTGGACAAATTTCGGGTGGAACGATGCCCCTGTGGCAAAGCTCTTTTCCGAGTTTTCCGGAAAGCCCACCTATATCGCCAACGATGCGAACGTGGCGGCACTTGGCGAGGCTAAGTTCGGTGCGACGAAAAAATACCAAAGCAGTATTTTGCTTACCATAGGTACAGGTATCGGCGGCGGTATCGTCTTTGACGGGAAACTCATCGAAGGCTTTAAGAGTGCGGGTGCGGAACTCGGTCATATCACTATTCGTGAGGGTAACGACGGGCTTACTTGTGCTTGCGGTCGAAAGGGGTGCTATGAAAAATACGCTTCAGCGACGGCGCTCATTCGTCAAACAAGGCATGCCATGGTTGAGGATTTGGACAGTGCGTTGTGGCAGGTTGCGGACGGAAAAATCGAGAACGTGGACGGAAGAACGGCGTTTATAGCCGCGAGATCGGGTGATGAAACGGCCAAGAAAGTAATTGATCAATTCGTTGGATATTTATCTGAAGGGATTGCCGATTTTGTCAATATTCTTCGTCCTGAAGCCATTGTTTTAGGCGGCGGAATTGCAAACGAGGGGGAAACGTTATTCGAGCCCTTGCGCAAGGCGGTTGACGCGAGAACATATATCGCAATGGATATCGTGCCTCTTAAAATTGTGGGCGCAAAGCTTGGCAGCAAGGCAGGTATTTACGGCGCGTTTACGATTGCAAGGGATAAAATAAAAGAATAAAATTTCAAATAAGAAACGCCTTGAACGGTAAACTCCGTTCAAGGCGTTTTTGCGTTTAACTTGTTTGTTAAGTTTTTTTAGATACTAAATAATAATTCGGAATAGGTGGGGAAGGGCCAGTATTCTTTAGAGCACAGCATTTCCATTTTATCCGCTAACGCGCGAACAAGGCGCATATCGGGACAAACGACGTGCGCGATGCGGTTTGCAGATTCGCGTTCGTCTTTGGGAAGGTCCTTCAAATCGTCCGTTAAACGCTTGACTACGGTCATCATTTCTTCGTTTGCAAAAGCAAGATTTTTAATGAGTTCTTCCTCGTTGGTGGTAGGCAGGGACGAGAATAACGCCTTTTTTGCCTGCAAATTACGGCATAAATCGCCTACGTATTTATTGACGGAAGGATAGATTTGCTTAGTCGCCATTTCTATCATTGTCTTGGCTTCTATGCAGATTGTTTTCACGTAGTTTTCAAGCTGAATTTTCGCGCGGGCAATCGCTTCGTTTTTGGTGTAAACGCCTTGGCGCACGAATACGTCCACGTTCTCTTTCTTGAAACATTCCGCAACTGCGTCAGCCGTGTTCTTGTGGTTTAAAAGACCGCGTTTTTCCGCTTCCGCTTCCCATTCGGGGCCGTAACCGTTGTAATTGAAAATAATACGCGCGTGACGTTTAAATAATTTTTCGGTATAAGCCTTGCAAGCCTTTTCGAAATCGTCCGCTTTTTCAAGCTTATCCGCCGCTTCTGAGAAGGCTTCCGCGACGATGGAGTTCAAAACGATATTCGGATCGGCAACCGAAGCGGACGAGCCGAGCATGCGGAACTCAAACTTATTCCCTGTGAACGCGAACGGCGAAGTACGGTTTCTATCCGTTGAGTCAATGGGGAAGATAGGGGATTCGGGTACGCCGATAGATCCTTTAATCACGCGTTTGGGCACGTAATCTTTTCCCATAACAATACTGTCCACGATTGCGCCGAGTTCATCGCCGAGATATACCGATAAAATCGCAGGGGGAGCTTCGCCTCCGCCCAAACGGTGGTCGTTTCCTGCTGAAGCGATACAAGCGCGGAGTAAGCCTTGGTATTTATCCACCGCTTTAATAATACAAGCAAGTACGAGCATAAACAAGGCGTTGCTTTCAGGATGAGGTCCGGGGTCAAGCAAGTTTAAGCCGGTTGTGGAAAGAGACCAGTTGTTGTGCTTACCGCTGCCGTTGATACCGGCAAAGGGTTTTTCGTGGAGAAGACATACCATGTCATGACGAAGCGCAACTTTTTTCATTACGTCCATGGTCAATTGGTTGGAGTCAACGGCGACGTTCATGGTCGAGAAAATAGGCGCGATTTCGTGTTGAGCGGGCGCGGCTTCGTTGTGTTTTGATTTAGACAATACGCCGAATCGCCAAAGCGTTTCGTCCAAATCGCGCATGAAAGCGGCAACGCGCGGTTTCAACGCGCCGAAATAATGATCGTCCATTTCCTGTCCTTTGCAGGAAGGTGCGCCAAACAAAGTTCTGCCCGTTAAAATAAGGTCCTTTCTTTGTTCGTAAAGTTTTTTATCGACAAGGAAATATTCCTGTTCAGGTCCAACCGTGGTGTTTACTTTTGCGCATTCAATCCCAAACAATTTCAAAATACGCTTGGTCTCGCGGTCGATTGCCGTCATAGACTTTAAAAGGGGCGCTTTTTTATCGAGAGTTTCGCCCGTGTAGGAAACGAAGATGGTTGGAATGTATAACGTTCCTTCTTTTACAAATGCAGGGGACGTGGGATCCCAAGCGGTGTAACCGCGCGCCGCAAACGTTTCGCGAGAACCGCCGGAAGGGAAAGAAGACGCGTCGGGTTCGCCTACAATTAACGATCTGCCGGTGAGCTGCATAATGACTTCGTCGTTGCCAACCGGTTCGATAAAACTGTCGTGCTTTTCAGCAGTAAGGTTGGTCAAAGGCTGGAACCAGTGCGTATAGTGCGTCGCGCCCTTAGACGTAGCCCAGTCCTTCATTGCGTTCGCAACTGAATCCGCAATCGACATATCGATGCGTTCGCCGTTGTCAATCGTCTTTCTAAGCGATTTATACACTTCTTTGGGCAAAGTACTGCGCATAACGACGTCATTGAACACGTTACAACCAAATATTTCAGGAATATTCATATATTTCTCCTAAAGTAAAACTTTTTACCTTTAAAGTATAACGCAATCAATCGAAAAAAGCAATAAAAAATACTCGTTTTTAAATTTTTTTCAAAAAATATGCATTTTTTGCGTTTATACTTGATAAAATCAAGTAAAAATATTTAAAAATTGATATATTTATAACTTTAAAGTTTATTTTATCTCGTTAATAGAAATTATATGGATAAAATAAGGGAAAATACAAGACTTTTTTTGGGGGATATGATATAATAAATTAGCGATAAAAAGAAAAGGAGGGGTTGTTATGCAAAAGAAAATGAAGATAACGTCTAAAAAGCATACAAAACTGCATATTTTTGTGACGTACGTATTCAGGGCAAATTTTAACGACGAGATGTATGTTTGCGAAAAGGATATTTTTCTTGACGAGCTCGATGGAAAGGAACTCGTTTGGTTTGATCCCTATCTTGGCAATAGTAAGGCAAATACCACGCAAATTGCAATTACGCGCGTGACAGACAAAGGATTTTACTATTTAGAAAGAGAAAGTGGGGAAGTTAAAGAAGAAAAGGCATCACTTTATGGAAGTACGACTTTTTCAGAGGATTACGATGAACGGTTTTTAATTGCTTCCCACCTGCAATTGCGCTCTTAAAACCTGCGCGCAACGTTAAGGCGAAAAGAAAAATTGGATAAGGGCGCGCGCTGGAGAAATTTACGAGCGCAGTTTAATAAAGCGTGAATATAATTGCTTTTTTTGGAAAAGTATTGTATAATAAGAAAGAACAACATAGACTTTTGCGATAAAAGCTCGAAAAGTCGCAAGTCTATATCGAATAGAAAAGTAAGCAAAAATCCCTAAATGAAGGGGGTATGTACGCGATAACGAAAGATAAGGAGAGGAAAATGCCAACGATAAAGCTACAGGGAACGGAGTTTTCCTTTTCCGTATTACCGCAGGATAAAACGGGCGATAAATTTTTAGTCAAAACCAAGCTCGCCGTTAAAAACGCGGTTATTGATTACGAAGAGATAAGCGAACGGCTTTCCTTTTCGGAAGCGGAAGAGTTTACGTGTTTAATGGCGCGACTGCTCGCAGGCGCGTTTTCCAAGGAATATTCTTTCAACGTAGAAAGACCGGGATTTGCGGTTGATTTTTATCCTTTTGAAAAGGAAGGCGAGAAAATGGATAGGGCGAGATTAAGGAAAGAGGATTGCGTAATGGCGATTCGTATCCTATTCAAAGACAAAGCAGGACAACTTCTTTCCGGGGTATATACGTTGCTTTTGCACCGCGCTGAAATTAAAAGTTTTTTGCAGGGCTTTGAAGCGGAACTCAACGCGCATTACCGCTCGTCTGCGCTGAAAAAGGGCAAATATTTATTCGCAGGCGTGAGTCCGCTGGGCTATCACGGCTGTAAGTATTGGTATCTCGATCCGACGAAAAGCTGTAAAACGGGCGAATACGTTTGGGTACAAATGGGTAGGCATAATACCGAACAAATCGTGTACGTGGACGAAGCGCGGTATTTCAACGACGACAATGCGCCTTACGATCCTTCGCGCGTCAAGCAAGTGCTTCGCAAAGCAACGGAAAAGGAAATACGGCTTTTAAGGGATTGCGAATAACTTTGCAAATAAAATAGAGAGGAATTATGAACGTTTACGCTATTAGCGATTTACACCTTTCCACGAATTCCGACAAGCCCATGGACGTGTTTGGGCAAAACTGGGAAGGGCACTTTGAAAAAATTAAATGCGATTGGCTGCACAAAGTCAAGGACGAGGATATCGTGCTTATCGCAGGCGATTTAAGCTGGGCAATGAAACTCGAAGACGGAATTGCCGATCTTAAAGAGCTTGCTGGTTTGCCCGGTAAAAAGGTCTTTATCCGCGGTAATCATGATTTTTGGTGGAACGGTATTTCCAAACTTCGCGACCGCGCTCCCGACGATAATTTCGTGTTTTTGCAGACCGATTCCGTCAAGATTGGCAGTTACGTAATCGTCGGTTCAAGGGGCTGGACGTGCCCCGGCTCGCCAGATTTTACCGAGCAAGACCAAAAACTGTATCTTCGTGAAAGCGAGCGGTTTCGTCTTGCGCTCATCGACGGCAAGAAATCGCTTGAAAGCGGGGATAAGCTGATAGCGATGATTCATTATCCGCCCTTTAATTTAAAGCGCGAAGATAGCAATTTTACTGAGCTTTTCGAGGGGGCAGGTGTGGAAACAGTGGTTTTCGGACACTTACACGGCAGTTTATTTTTCCCCTTACAAACGGAGAAAAACGGCGTGAAATATTATCTCACTTCTTGCGATAAAATCGGATTCCAACTCGTTAAAATTTATTAAAAATCCATAAGAAATTTAAAAGGCTTTGCAGGGTATTCCCCGCAAAGCCTTTTGGTTTATTGCAAAACAAATAAAAATTAATCTTTTAATCCCAACAAATAATCCGCTGAAATTTCAAAAATGTTGCACATTAAAATAACGTATTCGATGTTTGGCAAAGCTTTGTTGTTTTCCCAAAGCGAAATGGTATCTTGCGAAACAGCTAACATATCCCCTAATTTTTCTTGCGATAAGTGATATTCGGTCCTTAGTTCCTTAATTCGTTCCGCAATAATTTGAGTTTTCATACACATCTCCTTAGTCACTTTCACGTTATACTTTACAAATTTATTTTACGAAATTTACTCGTAAAATACTTGACTTACGAGAAATACTCGTATATAATGTAGTTAAAATTAAAAAACGCAGTTGAAAAAGTGTTTTTAATTTTAGGAGGCGTTTATGAAAAAGAAATTATTAACAGCGTTATCGCTCGTATGCATTGCAATGAGCGCGTTTTTGTTTGCATCGTGTGACCTTAATTTGGGTGGAGATGAAAACTTTTCCTTTGATAAGTTTTTAGAAAAGATATTCCCAAAGACAGAAGAACACGTACATAGCTTTGGGAAATGGACAAATTTTACGGACGGCGACGTTGTTTGCGAGGATAAGCTTTTCTTCCGTACCTGCTCCACCTGCAATGAAATTGAATGGAAACAAGGAGTGTATGAAGACCATGACTGGAATATTGTAACCACAGCACCTACCTGTCAAGCCCAGGGCTATGATACAAAAACGTGTACAATTTGCAGAAAGGTGGAAATAACGAATTATACGAAAACCGCTGGTCACGCTTGGAATAAAAACTATTCTTTTGATAACTCTTATCATTGGATTGGTTGCTACATTTGCGGCGAAGTGAAAGGCAAAGAGGAACACAAGTTTAACTCAAGCTGTAATGCTACACAACACTGGGAAGAATGTATTTGCGGACAAAAAAGAAACGTTGCAGGGCATAGCTTTGTAGTCAAGAAAGACGCTACTAACCACTGGGAAGAATGTACTTGTGGACAAAAGAGAAACAAGGCGGAACATATCGATAACGGCAGTGGTAACTGTTCTGCTTGCGATCAGCTGATTGAAAGGATTGAATACAAACTTTTGGCTGACGGTACGTATGCTGTATGCGGTTACGCTGGTGAGCCAACGGAAGTTGTTATTCCTTCTATCTTCAACGGAAAAGCTGTAACTTCGATAGGTGAATATGCGTTTTATGATTGCAGAAACTTGACGAGTGTAGAAATCCCCGACAGCGTAACGACGATAGGTTCTTATGCGTTCGAGGATTGCAGTAGCTTGACGAACGTGGTGATAGGCGATGGCGTAACAATGATAGGTGAAGGTGCGTTCGATTATTGTTCAAAATTAAGCTATAATGAATATGGGAATTGCAAATATTTAGGAAGTGCAAATAATCCATATTATGCATTAATGGAAACAGCTAGTAAAAATTATAGCACGTATACCATGCATGAAAACACAAAGATAATAGAAGGTGAAGCATTTAGTGGATGTTCCCGAATGAGTAGCATAACTATTCCCGATAGTGTAATATCGATAGGTGATAAGGCGTTCTATGAATGCACTAGCTTGACGAGTATATCCATACCTGATAGCGTAACGACAATAGGTGATAGGGCGTTCTATAATTGCACTAGTTTGTTCAGTATAGAAATACCTGACAGCGCAACTTCAATCGGTGATCGTGTATTCGAAAATTGCAGTAGCTTGCAATACAATGAGTATGATAACGGATATTATTTAGGAAATGTAAACAATGAATATGTAGTGTTAGTAAAAGCGAAGAATAACTCTATCACAAGCTGTACTATCCACTCGGAGACAAAAGTTCTTTATTCCTATGCGTTCTTAGATTGCGAAAACTTGACGAGTGTAGTAATGGGTAATAGTCTAACTTCGATTGGTCGTTTTGTGTTCGCTGGTTGCATTAGTTTAACGAGTGTAAAAATTCCCGACAGTGTAATTTCGATTGGCGACGAGCTCTTCCAGGGGTGCACTAGCTTGACGCGTGTAGTAATAGGTAATAGCGTAACTTCGATTGATAGCGGGACATTCTTTCTTTGCTCTAGCTTAACGAGTGTAAAAATTCCCGACAGTGTAATTTCGATTGGTCAGCATGCGTTCTATAAATGCAGTAGCTTGAGGAGTATAGAAATTTCTGATAGTGTAACTTTAATTATAGTACAGGCGTTCGAGTATTGCTATAGTTTGAGGAATGTATATTATAAAGGTACGGCAGAGAAATGGTCAGAGATTATTATTGGTTCTCATAATGAATCTTTAACCGCCGCAACGATTTATTTCTATTCTGAAACTAAGCCTACGACGGAAGGTAACTATTGGCATTACGTTGACGGCGTTCCTACGGCTTGGGTGGCTAAAGAAGAGTAAGCCTAGCGGCAGTACGGATAACGCCGTAAAGAACGCAACATAGCGGTTGCTTTTAGTGGGGCTGCATTTTCGTGGAGTTCCACTCCACACCTCGGCAGGAAATAATTTCCTGCACCTTAACTAAAATATACAATAAAGTACGGCGACGGATTTTTTCCGTCGCCGTTATACTACGTATGATTATCGAAAAATTTAATACAAAAGCAAAAAAAGTCCAAAATTTTCGATTATTTTTTCAAAAAGGTATGAATTCAAGTTGCTTTATTTTTTCAAATACTGTAAAATAGTACGGTAAAGAAAATTTTAATATGGAGTGTACGAATGAGAAATAGAATTTCGGCAAGAATTTCAGCGATTGCACCGTCCTTGACGCTCGCAATTTCGGCTAAGGCGAAGGCGATGAAAGAAGCAGGGGAGTCAGTGGTGTCCTTTGGGGTTGGAGAGCCTGATTTTAATACGGCTGAGCATATCATTGACGCAGCCAAAACGGCGCTTGATAACGGCCACACGAAATATACGCCGTCGAGCGGGTTGTTGGCTTTGAGAAAGGCGATTTGTGAGAAGTTTCAAAAGGATAACGGGCTTACCTATAAGCCGTCGCAAATTATCGTTTCCAACGGCGCGAAACATTCCATTTTCAACGTTTGCTATGCCTTGATTGAAGATGGAGACGAAGTGATTATTCCTGCGCCTTACTGGCTTACTTATCCTGAAGTGGTGCGCGTTTGCGGGGGTGTGCCGAAGTATATTGAATGTGCAAAAGAAAATAAATTTAAATTCACGGCTGAGGACTTAAAAAAGGCGATTACGCCTAAGACGAAAATGCTAATTTTCAATTCTCCCTCTAACCCAACAGGCGCGGTTTATACCGAACAGGAAGTACGCGAGATTGCGAAGGTGTGCGTGGAACATAATATTTTCGTTCTTTCGGATGAGATTTATGAAAAGCTTTGCTATAACGGCGTTAAGCCTTTCTCGATTGCGGCTTGTAGCAAGGAAATGTATGATTTGACGATTACCGTCAACGGCGTTTCTAAGTCCTATGCAATGACGGGTTGGAGAATTGGGTATCTCGGCGCGCCTGAAGACGTTGCCAAGGCGATGGATTCTTTCCAAAGCCATACGACGAGTAACGCTTGTTCGATTGCGCAGTATGCGACGCTTGAGGCGCTGAATACGCCGCAGTCCGAAATTGATAAAATGGTGGACGTGTTCGACAACCGTCGGAAAAAACTTTTGGAGCTAATTGACGGGATCGAGGGCGTGCAAGCGGTTGAGCCTGACGGCGCGTTTTACGTTATGATGGTCGTTAGCGACGTGTACGGTAAGAGCTACAACGGGAAAAAGATTGTGGATTCGGTGTCTTTTGCCGATACGCTTTTGGAAGCGGAAAAGGTTGCGACTGTGCCCGGCGTATCTTTTGGTGCGTCTGATTGCGTAAGATTATCCTACGCGCTTTCCGAACAGGAAATTGAAGAGGGATTAAAGCGCATTAAGCGGTTTATAGACGCGCTTGCGTAAACGAGCGATAGGATTTGTCTCAAAGAAAATGAAATAGTTAGCAACGCCCGAAAACGTTTGATTTCGGGCGTTATTTTTTTGTGTGAAATTTCAAACGGCGCGAGCGGAGAAATGAAAAATTTATTCGTATTTTTCATTTTTTTAGTCAGCTTGGGGCGAAAGAATAAAAAAAGAGAGAAAAAATCACAAAAAAATAAAAAAAATTGAAATTTCGAGAAAATTTTTTTCGTAAAAGCCTTGAAATTGCAAGCAAAATATGATAAACTATTATAAACCCGAAAAAAGAATTCGGTCGTTTAAAATTCAATTAGAAAAATCGGGAGGATTTTTTATGATTAAAGTTATTTACGGTTCAAAAGGCACTGGTAAGACGAAAATGCTCATTGACGCGGCGAATTCCGCGGTTGCAAATGCAAAAGGTCATCTCATTTTTATCACCGACACGAAGAGATATATGTATGATTTGGAACGCGACGTTCGTTTTATCGACGTTAGCGATTACGACGTTGCAGGCGAGGCTGCGTTCTGTGGATTTGTAAAGGGCGTTATTGCTGGTAACAACGATAACGAGTACGTATATTTGGACGGCGTTGTTCGTATTGCGGGTAAGCCTGTGGCTGAACTCGCGGCGTTCTTCTATATGCTTGAAAAGGTATCCGAAAATAATAACTTGACGATTACCGTTACCGTTTCTGCGGATAAAGAAGAATTGCCTGATTTCGTGACGAAATATCTCTAATATTTTCTCATTCCTTGTAAAACAGCGAAGCTAAAAGCCGAGCGTCTTTTCGCTCGGCTTTTTTTAAGAATTTGCAGGTTAATATTTCTACGAAAGATATTTTCAATATAAAAACAGACGAAAAACTACCGAACTTATCAGGGCGGCGGTTTTCGCTCGGGAAAAAGGGGTTAATATGTATTTTATCAGTACGAGAGGAGATGAAAAGGTAACTGGCGCGCAAGCGATTGCCTTGGCTCTTGCTAAAGACGGCGGATTATTCGTTCCTGAAACGTTCCCGCAATTGACAAGAGACGATCTTGAAAAAATGTCGGAAATGAATTATCCCGAACGCGCGGCGTACGTGCTTTCTAAGTACCTTGACGATTTAGGCGAGGAGTTTATTTTGGACGCTTGTAAAAAGGCGTACGAAACTTTTGAAGGCGAAGATCCCATTCCGCTCGTTCGTATCAACGAGGGTTTATATATTCTTGAACTCTACCATGGTCCTACCTGTTCGATTAAGGACGTTTCACTCACGCTCTTTCCCCAACTCTTAAAACGGAGTATGGAGCTTTTAGGGTATAATGAAGAAGTATTGTTGCTTGCTGCGACAAGCGGCGATACGGGCAAAGCTACCTTGCAGGCGTTCCGTGACGTTAAGGGCACGAAAGTTGCTATCTTCTATCCCGACGAAGGGGTAGCGAAGATGCAAAAAATCCAAATATGCACGCAAAGCGGTGATAATTTGAACGTATCCGCAATTAAGGGCAATTTTGACGATTGTCAACGCGCGGTTAGAAAGTTGTTTGCGGATAAGGACTTCAACGAAAAGCTGCAAAATGAAGGCGTTCGTCTTTCAAGCACAAACTCCATGAATATTGCCCGCTTATTACCGCAAATTGCATATTATTTCTCAGCATATCTCGACCTTGCAACTTCCGATCAGATTGAAATGGGCGACGAAATAGATTTTGCTGTTCCTACGGGAAATTTTGAAGACGTTCTTGCGGGCTGGTACGCAAAAAAGATGGGCTTGCCCATACGCAGATTGATTTGCGCTTCCAACAGAAACCGCGCCCTTGCGGATTTCTTGAAAACCGGTTCGTATAACGTAAAACGTAATTTCTTCCGTACCATGTCCCCGTCTATCGACGTTTTACTCTCCGTGAATTTGGAGCGTTTACTCTTTGAAGTTTGCGGACGAAAGGCGGACGTGATTGCGGATAGAATGAAAAACTTATCTGAAAACGGCGAGTATTCGATAACGCAAGCCGAACTCAAGGCTATCCACAACGATTTCTACGGCGGATATGCAACGGAGGACGGAACGGTCGAAGCAATGTACGATATTTTCGAAGAATACGGCTATGCCATGGATACGCATACGGGCGTTGCTACGGCGGTTTGTTATACCTATCGAGATAAGGAAGTCGATGAAAAGGATAGAACGCCGCTGATTATTCTCTCTACGGCAAATCCTTATAAATTCCCGCAGGACGTTTTATACGCGTTAAGCGGTAACGACGTAAAGGACAGCTTCAAAGGCATAAAGCGTTTGAATTTACTTACAGCAATGAAACCGCCTAAGTGCTTGATGGAATTGCGCTATAAACCGCTTCGTTTCAAGGGTGCGTTGCAAAACGACGTAAAGAAAATGAGCGATGCCGTGCTTGCGTTTGTCGGTGGGGAAATAGTTCCTGAACCAAAGTCGGAAAAATAATGTTAGGAGTAATCAAAATGAAAGAAAATTATATGGTTTGTAACTGTATGCAGGTTAGTTATAACAAGATTGCGGACGCACTCGAAGGACATACCAAGTTTGAAGACGTGTTAGGGCTTTTTAATGCCGTACAAGCAATCACCCATTGTTCAACCGGTTGCGGCGGTTGTCATGATAAAGTGTTGGAAGTTATTTCCGAAATCATGATGGGTTAACGTTTAAAAGATGAAGAAGATAGGCTGCACGATAAATCGGGTACGTTTGCTCGGTTACGTGTAGCCTATAACTTTTTAATCGGACGGTAAATTTAGAACGGATAGCGTTTTTAAATAAAAAGCTATTTTTTAAAAATTTTTCTAAAAAAATTGCAATGTAAACCGATAGTTGACATAAATGTAAACCGTTGGTTGTTGCTTTTGTTTTCGTGGTGTTGTATAATTTTCTTACAAAACATCATTTGGAGGTACTTATGACTTTACAAGAAAAACTAACTACTTTAAGAAAGCAAAAAGGGCTTTCGCAGGACGCGCTCGCCGATAAATTGTACGTTTCGCGTCAAGCGGTTTACAAATGGGAGACGGGGCAATCAATTCCCGATATTGAAAAACTCCGCGTATTATCTTCCTTATATAACGTATCTATTGACAATCTTCTTAATAATAAAGAAGAAATAAGATACTTAACGGATACGAAAACACCTGTAACTTACGGTAAGGTAATTTCTAAGAAAGAGTTAAAGGGCGAAGAAGCGGACGTGCAAAACCTTATGCTTTTACCCGACGAACAAAAACAGTTTGCCGCAAGAAAGAACGCTTTGAAGAATGCAGAAATCTTTTGGTGGTTATCTTTTTTGTTGATGATGTTCGGTCCTTTTGCTGGAGCTTTGGTTGATATGTCAATGATCTTCCCTATATTTATAGTAGGAGTAATCGCATTTATAGTAGCAATAAACGTAAAGAAGAGATCAAAGAAAAAATATCCAAACGTAGAGCTTTCAAGAACGTGGTTCAATCAAGAACTTGCCAAAGCGGAGACGTTGCTTAAAAGTAAGCATGATACGGTAATTAGACTTCAAGACGACCTTCTCGCTTGGTTTGTGTATAGTCATAAAGACAAAGTTTTCGGGATCTACTTCGACGGAGATTATCAATTCTTGTGTCCGCTTTCCAACTTTGCCGTTTTTGAAATGACGCCTTCGAACGGTTTTGCTTACTTCGTTACGATTAAATATTTTGATGCGGACGGCAAGATTTGCAAATATAATGCAGATTTTCATTGTCTTAGACAGTATGACATAAAAGAAACGACTTCAGGCAAAAAGCTTGATGCGAAACAGGGCTATAGATTTGAGAGAACGGGATACATATTAGGTGAAATCAAATCAAAATTGGAAATTGAAAAGGGTAGGCTTTAATAAAAAGGTGCGAAATTTCGCACCTTTTTTCGTTGATTATTAAAGATGAATTTATAATAAAGCCATCAGCTTTTGATAAAATTCAAACAGTTCACGGCTTTCCTTTTCTGCTTGCTTAAACAGCCGTTCGGCGCGATCAGGATAGCTTTTATAAAGCGCTGCAAAACGGTTTTCGGCAAGTAAAAACTCTTTTAAAGGCACACTCGGGGCTTTGCTGTCGAGAATAAAAGGGGATTTTCCTTCCGATTTGAGTAAGGGATTAAAACGAAACAAATGCCAGTATCCGCTGTCCACGGCTAAGCGTTCTTCTTCCATACAGTTGCTCATATTGATGCCGTGTGAAATACAAGGCGAATAAGCGATAATAAGCGAAGGTCCCTCGTAGCGCTCCGCTTCCGTCAGTGCCGTTACGAGCTGTTGCTTGTTCGCGCCCATGGCCACCTGCGCAACGTAAACGTTTCCGTAAGTCATTGCCATTAAGGCAAGTTTCTTTTTCGGGAAAGGCTTACCTGCGCTTGCAAACCTTGCCGTTGCGCCTAAAGAAGTCGCCTTAGAGGCTTGACCGCCTGTGTTTGAATATACTTCGGAGTCAAGCACCAAAATATTTACATTTTCACTGCGGGAAAGCACATGGTCAAGCCCACCGTAGCCGATATCGTACGCCCAACCGTCACCGCCGATAATCCACACCGATTTGTCCTGCTCGTTTCTTGCAAGACTGGCAAGCCGCATACCGAACCCAAACTCCGCATTGTCTTCAAACAAAGAATTTGCCCAAGCCGGACCTTTGCCCTGTGCGTTAATAGCATAGGGGCAGGTAGGTGCCGAACCGCCGTAAATGGAAGAACAGCCCGTGGCGTTAGCAATCAGCATACGTTCACCAAAGAGCTGGGTTAAGAGCTTGACGTAAGGGGTTTCTCCGCAGCCTGCACAGGCGTAAGAAAACTCGAAAAGGGGTTGTTCAAACTGACTGCCTTTCACGCTCTCACGTTTAAAAACGCTTGTATCCGCTTTGGGTAAATTTAAAGCAAATTCCCAGTTTGCGCCTTCTTTGTCCTTCATCTCAGTTGACGGTTTCATCACCAAAGCCTTGTTTTTGGCAGGACATACGTTCGCGCAAATTCCGCAACCCATACAGTCGTGCGGCGTGACTTGTATGCGGAATTTCAGCCCTTTCATGCCTATTGCCGTTCGTGTAACGAAAGACTTTGGGGTTTCTTTTGTTTCGTCTAAAACGAACGGACGAATACACGCGTGCGGACAAACGAAAGAACATTGATTGCATTGAATACAATTTTCCGCAATCCATTCGGGGATAAGATAGGCAACGCCGTGCTTTTCAAAGCGTGAAGTGGCGGTCGGTACGCTTCCGTCCGCGTTGAACGCGGACACGGGTAGTGTGTCGCCCTGCAAAGTTAAAATAGGTTCAATGAAATTTGCGTAATACTTGTCTTTTACGTTTGTAAGCGGATTACCGTTTCCTTCTTCATTTATCCAACTATCAGGATAATTAATTTTTTTAAGCTCGCTTTCCACTTTATCAATGGCTAAAAAGTTTATTTCGATTATTTTTTCGCCTTTTTTTGCGAATTTTTTTTGTAATTCTTCTTTTAGATAGCCGATTGCTTGCTCGTAGGGCAGCACGGACGGCATTAACTTAAAAAAAGCAGCTTGCATTACCGTACTCGAACGACCGCGAAGCCCTACGTCGTTTGCAATTTTTGTACCGTCAATCACGTAAAGTTGGGCTTGCTTTTTTGCAAGATGGCGTTTAAACGACGCGGGCAGGTATGCGTTGAGCGAGTCTACGTCGTTTTTGGGGCAATTTAAAAGGAAGATACCGCCGCCCTTTAAATCGGAGAGCATATCAAACCGCGAAAGATAGGAAGGGTTATGGCAAGCAACAAAATCCGCTTGGTCGATAAGATAGGGGGAATGGATAGGGGAACTTCCAAATCGAAGATGAGAAATGGTTGTACCGCCTGACTTTTTGGAATCGTAGGAAAAATAAGCCTGCACGTAAAGTTCGGTGCGTTCCCCGATAATTTTGATCGAGTTTTTATTCGCTCCGACAGTGCCGTCGGAGCCTAACCCATAGAACTTGCAAGCAGTGCAGTTTGTATCCGCTGTAAATTTTTCACTGATATCAAGCGAAGTATGCGTTACGTCGTCGTTGATACCCACGGTAAAATGGTTTTTAGGATTTTCGCTTTGTAGATTTTTAATAACGGCGTAACAGGAAGTAGGGCTAAATTCCTTAGAACCGAGCCCGTACCGTCCGCCGATTACAGAAATATCCTTATTTTTTTCCTTTATTGCAGTACATACGTCAAGATACAGTGGTTCGCCAAGAGAGCCCGCTTCTTTCGTGCGGTCGAGAACGGCGATTCTTTTACAGCTTATCGGGAGTGTATTACAAAAATATTCCGCGTCGAAAGGACGGTAAAGGCGTACTTTGACAAGCCCAAGCTTTTCCCCGCGCGCGTTCAATTTTTCAATGGTTTCCTGCATAGCGAAGCCGCCGCTACCCATCATAACGATAACGCAGTCTGCGTTCTCGTCACCATAATAATCAAAGACATGGTATGCCCGTTTGAGTATTTTAGACGCCTTATCCATAACTTCTTGTACGACGCCTGGAACGGCTAAATATTTTTCATTTGCAGCCTCTCGGTTTTGAAAATAGATATCGGGGTTTTGCGCACTGCCGCGTTGAATGGGTTTATCAGGAGATAACGCTCTTGCCCTGAACGACGATATATCCTCTTCGTCTAAGAGTTTTTCCATATCTTCGTATTCGATTACGTCGATTTTATTTATTTCGTGCGAAGTCCGAAACCCGTCGAAGAAATGCAAAAAGGGCACGCTCGTTTTGAGTGTGGCAAGATGTGAAATAAAAGCAAAGTCCATCACTTCTTGCACGGACGCAGCCGCGAGCATTGCAAAGCCAGAGCCCCTGCAAGCCATTACGTCTTGATGATCGCCAAAAATACTCAAAGCGTGCGTGGCAAGCGCTCTTGCGCTGACGTGGAAGACAGTGGGCAATAATTCGCCCGCAATTTTATACATATTCGGCAACATTAAAAGTAAACCTTGGCTACAGGTATAAGTTGTTGTGAGTGCGCCGCAGGTAAGGCTGCCGTGTACCGCTCCAGCAACGCCGCTTTCCGATTGCATTTCTACTACTTTTACAACCGAGCCGAATAAATTTTTCTTACCGTTTGCCGACCATTCGTCCGCAAGTTCCGCCATCGGCGAAGAGGGGGTAATGGGGTAGATTACCGCAATCTCGCTCAAAGCATAGGAAACGTAACTAGCCGCCGCGTTTCCGTCCATAATTTTCTTACTCATATTTTTTAATTTCCCCCTTTCTTATAAGTATTGTCTAATTTTGCAAAAAAACAACCTTATTAAATAAAAAGTATTCAAAATACTTGAAAGTACGCAAAAAAAATGTTATAATAATTCCATAATTATTATAAAATCGGTTAAGAGAAAGGGTGAATATGAAAAAGAAATGGATTAGCTTTATAATATCGGCGATTTTACTCTTTAGCGGCTGTTCGTTTGAAGGCGGTTTTGACGATTTCTTTCAAAACGTTGTCGGCGGAAGCGGACAAGTTCAAGGAGGTCAACAAGGCGGCCAACAAGGTGGAGAACAAGGCGGCGAACAAGGCGGTCAACAAGGAAACGTCGGGGACAAAACCTGCGTAGACGCGAACGACGACGGGAAATGCGACGATTGCAGGCAATCGGTGCTCGTTACTTTGGACGTATTTGCCGTAAACGATTTACACGGAAAGGTGTTGGACGGTAAGAGTCACCCTGGCGTGGACGAGTTGTCCACTTATTTAAAAAACGCTCGGGCAGAAAATCCGAATACGATTTTTCTTTCTTCGGGTGATATGTGGCAAGGTATGGCGGCGTCTAACTTGACGCACGGAAAACTTGTTACTGAGTGGATGAACGAGATGGATTTCGTGTCTATGACGCTTGGCAACCACGAATACGACTGGGGCGAAAGCGCGATTAAGGAAAACGCTGCACTTGCGGAATTTCCCTTTCTTGCGATTAATATTTACGATAAAACTACGAATGAGCGCGTGGAGTATTGCGATTCGTCCGTATTAGTTGAACAAGGAAATTTAAAGATAGGCGTTATCGGCGCGATGGGGGATTGTTACAGTTCGATTTCTCAAGAACAGGTGGCAGGGGTTACCTTTAAAACGGGTGCAGAGCTTACGAGATTAGTCAAAGCGGAAGCGCAAAATTTGCGTAATCGCGGGGCGGATTGTATTATTTATTCTGTGCACGACGGCTATAATAATTATGGTGAAGAGCTTTCCAACTACGTGGACGTAGTGTTTGAAGGGCATACGCATAGCAGTTACGTAAGGCAGGACAGTTACGGCGTGTACCATTTGCAAGGCGGCGGAGACAACAAAGCGATTACGCACGCGGAACTTACCGTTAATTTTGCAAGAAATAAAACAAAGAGAGTAGCCGCTGAAAAAATTTCCACGAGTGTTTATTCCGGTTTAGCAGGAGATTCCGTAGTGGATTTGGTTTCAGGCAGATACACGAAAGAGGTTGAAACAGCCTGTAAGCCGTTGGGAATAAACGACGCGCTTCGTGAATCGGATGAAATTTCTTCGTTGGTAGCGAAGCTTTACTATGAAGCAGGCGTAAAAAAATGGGGCGGTCAATACGAAATTGCGCTTGGCGGCGGTTCGCTGAACTTACGCGCGCCGTATATAATTTATCCCGGACAAGTCGTTTACGGAGACGTGTACGACGTGTTGACCTTCGATAATCAGCTCGAGCTTTGTAAGGTAAAAGGTTCGGTTTTAAAATCGAGATTTATCAATAATTCCAGCTACTATATTTATACAACCTTGTCGGTTAGCGACGTCGTCGATACTCAGGACTACTATATCGTGCTTGATACGTGGAGCTCGAGATACGCTCCGAATAAAACGACGGTAATTGCGAGATACGACGAAACGACCTTTGCGCGTGACTTGCTTGCCGATTACATCAAAAATGGCGGGTGGACAACGCCTACCGTATATAAGACAATTGCTGAGATTCACGCGCTTTCGGGTACTCTTATCAACAATCAAACTACCCAGGAGAGTTTTTGCGTAAAGGGCAAAATCGTTGAAATTTTAAACAAGACGTACGGGAATTGTATTATTGAAGACGAGAACGGAAACAAACTGTTCGTGTACGGTTTATACGACGTGGAGGGGAATAGGTACGACGCAATGTCAAATGTCCCGACGGAAGGGGATAGCGTGACTTTACGCTCCAAGGTAAAGAAATATTCCAACGTCTGCGGAGAAGTGGAATTGTTTAACGCGATTATGCTTTCCGTAGAATAGCTCTAAATAGTAAGGAGAATAAATGAAATACATCAAAAGGTTTTTACGATATTACAAACCGCATAAAAAGCTGTTTTTATTCGATTTGTGCTGTTCGTTTACAATTTCCGCCTGCAATATGTTTTATCCCATGATTGCGCGGAATATCATGAATGATTACGTGCCTAATCAAAATTTAAGGTTGCTCATCACTTGGTCTATCGTTATGGCGGCGATTTATATAATAAAGGCCATACTTACCTATATCGTCGGGCACTGGGGACACGTGCTTGGCGTACGTATGCAAGGGGATATGCGTGAAGAGCTTTTCAGACATATCGAACGCCAACCCTTTTCCTTCTTTGACGAAAATAAAACGGGCAGTGTTATGTCGCGGCTCGTCAATGATTTGTTTGAAGTTGCCGAGCTTGCGCATCACGGCCCGGAAAACGTATTCAATTCGGGCCTTTCCATTCTTGGCGCGCTCATTATGCTTTGCACTATCAACGGTTGGCTTGCATTAATCGTTTTATGTTACATACCGCTTATGCTCACTTTCGCAGTTCGCGCGCGTACGGGCATGAGCAAAGCATCTACCGAATCTCGCGCAAAAGTCGCAAAGCTGAACGCGGAAATTGAATCCTCAATATCCGGGGTTAGAGTAACAAAAGCCTATAACGCGGAGGCTGCGGAATCGGAAAAATTTAAGAACGTCAACGGAGAATTTAAACAAGCGCGCGGGGTTGTTTATCGCGCAATGGGCATCTTCCATGGGGGCATGTCCGCAATGAACGACTATTTATATCTTATAGCGCTCGTCTCCGGCGGTTTGCTTTTCTATTTCGGACAAATAAACGGGGCGGACTTCACGGCGTTTATTTTGTATATTAGTATGTTGCTTGCGCCCTTGCGTACGTTGGTAAATTTATTCGAGCAAATCCAAGATGGTATGACGGGCTTTAAACGCTTTTGCGAGATAATGGATTTGCCTGCAGAGTACGAGCCCGAAGAGCCAGTTCAAGCGGAACTTGACGGCGATATCGTATTTGAAAACGTATATTTTTCCTATAAAAATAAAGACGGACGAACGGCGGACGTGTTAAAGGGAATATCCTTCACGCTCAAGAAAGGCAAAACGATTGCCTTGGTCGGTGGTTCAGGCGGCGGAAAAACGACGATTTGTAATCTGTTGCCGAGATTTTATTTGCGTAAATCGGGTATGATTTCTATCGGTGGTACGGACGTAAATACTGTCCGTAGCGAATGTTTACGCGAAAAGATAGCTTTTGTGGCGCAGGACGTATTCCTGTTTGCCGGCAGTATTCGTGAGAATATTCTTTACGGCACGTCAGGGAAAACGGAAGAAGATATGATTCTAGCGGCGAAACGCGCTAATATTCACGAGTTTGTAACTACCCTTCCGAACGGCTATGATACGGAAGTGGGGGAACGCGGAGTCAAGCTTTCCGGTGGACAAAAACAACGTATTTCAATCGCGCGTGCATTTTTGAAAAATCCGCCCATTCTTATCTTGGACGAGGCAACGTCTGCGCTTGACAATATGACGGAAATGCAAATACAGGCATCTTTATCCGAGCTTTCCAAGGGTAGAACGACGCTCGTTGTTGCGCATAGACTTTCTACAGTTAAAAACGCCGATGAGATTCTTGTCGTTGAAGACGGACAAATCACCGAACGCGGTTCGCACGAAGAGTTAGTGCGGGCAGGCGGTTTGTATGCAGAATTGTATCGTTATCAATTTAAAGAGTAAATTAAAAAAAGCCACGAAGCTTAAAAAATATAGAAAATGTAAAGGAGAAAAATAATGATTTACGATAAACTTGAGAATTTTGAAAAATACGCAAATACGCACGCGGAATTTAAGACGGTGGCGGAGTTCATTAAGAACAATGATCTGCTTGCTTTGCCCGTTGGTAAAACACCCATTAACGATAAAGTGTTTTATAACCGTCAATCGTATATGGGCAAGCCCGACACCGACAAATACGAATCGCATATTAAATATATCGACGTGCAAATCGTGTTAAAGGGTGTTGAAAAGATAAAACATTCTACGATCAAGCCCGTGATTGAAGAGCTCAATGAAAAAGATTGTTATTTCACGCACACCGAACAAGACGGTTCGGTAACGGTATTAGAAAATACTTTTGCAGTATATTTCCCCGGCGAATTACACGCGCCCGGTATCGGTGTAAATGAAGAACAGATCGAAAAAATTATCTTTAAGGTCTTAGCATAAAGAAAAAAATAAAAGCAAAAACCTGCCCCTATCGGAACGTCCGATAGGGGCAGGTATGGGTTAAATGGTTTTAAAGTTGCTCTTTAAGCAGAGGATCAATAAATTCCTTTAAGGCGTCCACGTACGCTTTAGGGTTTTCGGGATAGGCTAATCCGTGACCTGCCCCCTCGATAAATACTAATTTCTTTTGTTTGTTAGAGCAGGCTTCGTAGTTTTCTCTGCTCATATCAAAGGGTACGTAATAATCCTGATCTCCATGGATAAAGAGTATGGGCAAACGACAGTCTTTCATGCTTTCAATCGCGGAAAATTCATCTACGTCGAATTTTCCAAACAGCTTTGCGCCGAGCTTAGCAAATGGATAAAAAATTTTGGGCGGGAATCCCATATCTTTCATAACTTTTTGGATAATGTCTTTCGCGGAAGTGAAACCGCAGTCTGCAATTACGCCAACAACATTTTTTGGGAGTTGTTTTGAAGCGCAGATCATAACCGTTGACGCGCCCATTGAAACGCCCGATAAGATAATTTTTGCGTCGGGGTTAATGTTTTTAAGGATATAATCTATCCAAGCCATGCAATCGCGGCTTTCATTGACTCCAAACGTAATTACTTTTCCGTCGCTCTTTCCGCTTGCTCTATGATCGAACATGAGCACGCTTTTCCCATACTCAAAGGCGCGGACTACGCCGGCGGCAAGATCGCGTTCACATTCTCCGCGATAGCCGTGGAGCATGAGCTCGATAGGCGCGTTTGGAGCGTATTCAAAATATTTGCCGCGAAGAGTTAATCCGTCAAAGCTTTTTATTTCTACCTCTTGATGCGGAGTTGCGCGCATTTGTTTAATCCATTCTATCATACGCTCATGATAGGGACGATAAACGTCTTCAGGGGGAAGGGGGTATTCTTCGTGTTTTTGACGTTTCCGGTCCGAATAAAAAATTCGATAAAAGCAATAAAAAGAAATGCTTAAAACGAGCAATGCAATAAAAGCAACTGCGCCTAAAATAATCCAAAGTAGGTTAAAGTCCATAACTAACTCCTAAAATAAATACCCTATTATTTTAACACTCCAATCAATATATTGCAAGCTATTTTTAATTTTTTTGTCAAAAAATTATCCAAAATCGAGTTTACGCCATAAGCTTAGGTGGATTGTGAAAGCCAAAAGGATAAAATTTTGTGGAAAAGTAAAGAATTTTCACTGCATTTTCATTGTAATAACAGGTAAAATTTGTTATAATATTATAGAAAGAAGGTTGAAAGGCGTTATTTGTTATTTGGATAATTTTCAAACACACGTCTTTGAGGTATAAATGGAAGCAATTAAATTCGAAAACGTATATTTTTCCTATGAGCCGACGTCAAGCGAACCCTTTTACGACGGACAGGACGGGCGTCAAGCCTTTGCGCTCAACGGAATAGATTTTTCTGTGCGAGAAGGGGAGTTCGTTGCCGTTTTAGGACATAACGGAAGCGGAAAATCTACGCTTGCAAGGCTCGTGAACGGACTGCTTTCGCCTACGCGCGGAGAGATCCGTGTTTTCGGTATGCCAACGAGTGAGGAAAATTTATTTGAAATTAGGAAAACGGTCGGGATTGTATTCCAAAACCCCGACAATCAAATGGTGGCTTCTATCGTAGAAGACGACGTGGCGTTCGGGCCTGAAAACGTTGGCGTTGAACGGGAAGAAATCGGGCGTAGAATTGATTTTGCGCTCTCGTCGGTAGGAATGGAGAAGTTTAGAACGTCTATGCCTACTCGGCTTTCAGGTGGACAAAAGCAACGTATTGCGATTGCAGGCGTACTCGCTTTAAAACCGCGCGTTATGATTTTAGACGAATCGACCGCGATGCTCGATCCGCGCGGTAGAAAGGAAGTTATGGACGTCGTTCTTCGCTTAAATAAGGAAGAAAAGATTACGGTGCTTCTCATAACGCATTTCCCTGAAGAAGCAATGCTTGCCGATCGGGCGATTGTTATGGATCACGGTAAAATTGTTAAGCAGGGCGCGCCTAAAAACGTATTGCTGAGCGGTGACGTGGAAAATTACGGATTAAAGATGCCCATATCCGTACGGACGTGCCGTGTGTTGCGAAAGGACGGAGTTCCCGTTCCCGATTGCTTGAATGCAACCGAGCTTGCGCTTTCTCTTAAAAAACTCTTAAAGAGTGGGGGCAGGTATGCGATGAACGAGTTTAATTTTTGGCCATATCCCTCTCAAACTGTTTATAATAAAGAAGACGTTGCTGGCGGCGAAATTATCTGTAAAGGCTTGTCATACGCTTATAACGAAAGCTCGCCTTTTGAAACGCACGCGTTAAAAGGCGTGGATTTGCGTGTTCCGTCGGGTTCGTTTTTCGGGATTATCGGGCATACGGGAAGCGGTAAATCGACGTTCGTGCAACATTTGAACGGGCTGATAAAACTCCCCACTGCGCAAAAGAAATATAAGCAAAAGAAAGGAGTAAAGCAAAGCGTTGATCAAACACTTTTGCGTGTTGACGGCTTTGATTTAACGGATAAAAGCACTGATTTTAAGGCTTTGCGCGCAAAGGTCGGTATGGTATTTCAATATCCCGAGCAACAGTTGTTTGCGGAAACGGTCTTTGAAGACGTGGCGTTTGGGTTGCGGAATTTTAAGCCGGAAACGAGCGAGAGCGAAATTGAAATGTGCGTTCGAGAGGCAATCGAGAAGGTTGGCTTAGAATATGAAAAAGTAAAAAACGTTTCTCCGTTCGAGCTTTCCGGCGGACAAAAACGAAGGGTTGCGATTGCAGGCGTAATCGTAACTAAGCCTGAAATTTTAGTTCTTGACGAGCCTGCCGCAGGCTTAGATCCTCGCGGCAAGGAAGAGATTATGTCCCTTTTGCACGACTTGAAAAACAGTTGGTGTAAAACGGTTATAATTGTTTCTCACGATATGGACGAGATTGCTGAAAACTGCGATCGCGCGGCGGTATTCTCTGACGGTAAGGTGCTTATCGAAGCGGAAACGCAGGAATTGTTCGGTTCGGCAAAAGCGCTTAAAGACGCAGGCTTGGGTTTATCCTTTACGGCGCAGGTGCTTTATGAACTGAGTAATCTTGGTTTATACTTAAAAGCACCGCTCAAAGTTTGCGAATTTGCAAAGGCGGTAGCTTGCGCTTATAATATGCAAACGGAAGGAGGGGCTGGAAAATGGCTAACGTAGCGTTTGGACAATATTATCCTGCTTCTTCCTTTACTCATAAATGCGATCCGAGAACCAAGATCTTGTTTTTAATCGGGTTTATCGTAGCCATATTCATGGCGAAAAACTTTTACGCGCTCGGCGCGTGCGCGTTGGTATTTACCGTTGTTGCGTGCTTTTCCAAAATTCCGTTCAAAAGCCTTTTAAAATCCGTAAAAGCAGTTTTGATTTTACTTGTTTTTACCGTTGTTTTTAATTTATTTTTCCAAAAGGAAGGGGAAGTTGTTTTTGAATGGGAGTTTATAAAACTCACTAAAGAAGGCTTATACGCTACCGCGTTTTTGGCGGTAAGGCTCTTTTTATTAGTGCTTACGTCTTCGCTTTTGACGCTCACAACCACCCCCGTTTCTTTGACGGATGGTTTAGAGAGTTTGCTTACGCCTTTGAAATGGATTAAGTTCCCTGTGCACGAGCTTGCGCTCGTTATGTCGATTGCTTTGCGGTTTATCCCCATTCTTACCGACGAAACGGCGCGGATTATGAACGCGCAAAAAGCGCGCGGCGCGGATTTTGAAAACGGAAAACTTACCGAGCGCATTAAGGCTGTCGTGCCCATTCTCATTCCCTTACTCGTGAGCGCGTTTAGACGTGCGGACGAACTTGGCGATGCAATGGATGCGCGTTGCTATTCGGGAAGTACTAACCGTACCAAATATAAAAAGTTGACGTATACTTGGCGCGATTTGATTGCAGGCTTGCTTTTGACGATGTTAATAGTGGCAGTTATTGTGTTGAAAGCATACTTCCCTGTAATCATTTGAAGGGGGCAGGTATGAGATTTATACTTAAAATAGCCTATGACGGTACAGCTTATGCGGGTTGGCAACGGCAAAAAAATGCGGTCAGCGTACAGCAGGTATTAGAAGAAGCGGTAGAGCGCGCGCTCGGCAAGAATGTACGCGTGACGGCAAGCGGTAGAACGGATGCAGGCGTGCACGCGGCAGGGCAGGTGTGTCATTTTGATAGCAATAGCTTAACCATTCCGCCTGAACGGTTGCCCGATTGTTTGAATAAGTATTTACCTTGCGACGTTCGCGCGGTAGCGGGAGCGAGCGGCGGAGATGGGTTTGACAGCAATCGAAGCGCGAAAAGAAAGACGTACGTGTATAGCGTGTACGAGTCTTCGCGTGAAATGCCGCTTAAACAACGTTACGCTGTGCGTGTTGAAAAGTTGCCTGATTTATCAGCATTACGAGAATTTGCAAGCTTAATGGTTGGCGAGCATGATTTTAAAGCCTTTTGTGCTTCCGGTTCGTCTGTGAAAACTACGGTGAGAACAGTATATGAAATTCGTTTTGAGGAAGGGATTTCATTCGGTAGTCGTGATTTGAAAATCTACGTAACGGGAAACGGATTTTTATATAACATGGTTCGTACGATCGTTGGCGAACTGTTTGATCTTGCGAACGGAAGACGCACGGCAAAAAGCCTGCTGACTGCCTTTGAAAATGGCGAACGTGGCTTGCTCGGCAAGACGATGCCAGCTAAGGGTTTGACGCTTTTAGAAGTTGATTACGGCGACGCATTACGTTTCGACGTTGAATAAAAATAATTTTTTTGGAGAATTTATGGAAATTTACGGTTTTTATAACACTCTTTTTTATACGAATTTAGTCTTGAACGGAATCACGGGTGTTTCAATCAAAAGCATGCTCGCTTGCTTGACGATTTCCGTGCTGATTTGGCTCGTGTTTTTCGTATTACAAGGAATCGGGCTTCAAACGATGGCGCAGCGCAGGGGAATAAAAAATGAACGCCTTGCCTTTGTTCCGTTTGCAAATTTATTACTTATCGATAAGCTCGCAGGGGATTGTGAAATTTTTGGACATAAGATGAAGCGTGGGGGCATGTATGCAATGATTGCGCAAATCGCATGTTTTATAACAAGCTTTTTGCTCGCTTTCTCGGAAGGAATTTTATTCACCAAATACGCAAACTGCCTCAATTACAATAGCGCAACGGGCGAATTGTTTTGGATAGGTCTTGATTCTTCCGGGACGTTCTTGCTTTCATTCTACACCATTTGGGGAGATTTTCTCAACTCCATTTTCGGATTGGCATATGAATTGTTGGTGTTAGTATTGATGATTTCTTTACTCAAACGCTACGCAGCGAAAAATTACAGAATTTTATCCGCGTTACAACTCTTCGTGCCGATTGCTCGTTACGTGATTATCTTTGTTTCGCGCAACAACAAGGCGATTGACTACACGGAATATAAACGAGCGCAGTACGAAGCGTATATGCGTAGAAACGGGCGCTATGGGAATCCGTACGGAAACCCTTACGGAAATCCGTACGGAAACCCTTATTCCAACCCTTACGGAAATCCATATAACAATCCTTACGGCGCAAACCGAGGACAAAACCAAGACCAAAACGGACGTTCAGACGGTTCAAATCAGAACGGAGAAAATCCCTTTGGGGAGTTTAGCGCGAATGACCAAGATCCGTTCGCGGATATTAACGATTATTCCTCAAACGCATCCAAAGATCAAAAATCTACGCAAGACAAATCAGAGGACGATTTTTTCTAAACAAAAAATTACTTGTTTTAAATAAGCGAAAAAAATAACCAGTGAACAACTAAATCAAGTATAGACGAAAAATAAGCGGAAGTTATATTTTTCGTCTTTTTTTATAAAAAAGACGGGATAAACGGTTTACATCTAAAGGCGAGTTGTGTTATAATAAACTTGATATAAACTTTTTTTATACCTAACGCTTGAGATCAGGGGGGGGAGAATAGAAATGGAAGAGATTATTTCGGCAATCGCAACACCGCGCGGGAAAGGTGGCGTCGCAATTATCCGTATGAGCGGAGAGGGCGTGCTTGCGCTTGCGGAGAAAATGTTTTCTCCGGTTGGTAAGGTTGCCGTAAAAGATTTTGAGCCCTACCGTATGTATCCCGGTCAAATTGACGCGGGAAATTTTTCCGATTACGGTTTGTGCGTATATTTCAAAGCCCCGAAAAGTTACACGGGCGAGGATATTGTTGAATTTCAATGTCACGGCGGCGAAAGCGTTGCGCGTGGAATTTTAAAGAAAACCTTTTCTCTCGGTGCAAGAAGCGCAGGCAAGGGCGAGTTTACCAAACGTGCGTTTTTGAACGGGAAACTGTCCTTGGCTTCAGCGGAAGGGGTTGCGGATATGATAAACGGCGAATCGGAAGCGGAAGTAAAAGCAGGGTATCTTTTGTATAGCGAAAAGCTGACGAAAAAGGTGTCTGCGTTGCAAGACGATTTGACCTATCTCTTAGCGGGGATAGACGTTTCGGTGGATTATCCCGAAGAAGATATAGAAGAACAGCACGTTGAAGAAATTAAGGTAGAATTAGTAAAAATTGCTGAAAGACTGGACGGTTTGCTTGCGGGATATTCAGTTGGGAAAAAGATAAAGACGGGGGTTACGGTTGCTATTTGCGGAAAGCCGAATACGGGCAAGAGCTCGCTTTTGAACTGTATTCTCGGTTATGAAAAAGCGATCGTTTCTTCAATCGCGGGTACTACCCGTGACGCCGTGGAAGGCGTTTTGGAAATTAACGGCGTGAAGTTTAATCTTTACGATACGGCAGGTGTTCGAGAAAGTGGCGACGTGATTGAATCGATCGGCATCGAGCGCGCGCAAAGCATCGTTCGGGGTGCGGACGTGGTTGTGTTTGTTTCCGAGCAGGACGGGGAATATGACGAAGAAGAAATCCGCGTTTTAGAAATGGCGAAAGGAAAGCCTATTATTCGGATTCGGAACAAATCCGACCTTTTAGAAGAAACTTTAGCTACGGACGGCGAATGGGATATTATGACTTCGGCGGTTACGGGCGAAGGAATAGAAGAACTCAAAGATATGCTGTATGAAAAGAGCCTTGGCGAGCGCAGCGAGGACGCGGCGTTCTTGATTGAAGAACGTCATTACGACGCGCTCCGTAGGGCAAAAGAGCATGCGAGTGGCGCGATATTCGCTTGCGGAAAAGAGCCGTTGGATTTGATAGGGATCGACGTCAAAGCCATTTGGGATTGTTTGGGAGAAATCACGGGCGAAACGGCAACGGAAAGTATTATCAACGAAATCTTTGAAAAATTCTGCGTTGGTAAATAAGTTTTAGGCTACGGGAAGTAACGCAAATGAATAGGATAAAGACAATATACGGACGGTTATCGAGAACGGAGTCCGAATTAATTATTAAATTGATATTGTGCACGATTATATCAATGCTGTTTATGTGGGCAATAGGGAATCCGTATGGTGTGGGAGTTGTGGTAACGGCGAACCTACTCATATATACGGACCGCGGTTACGTCGGTGGCTGCAAATACGGATTTCAGAGAATTTTAGTGCACATAGTACAGGGATTGATTTTATTGATAATTATTGTTCCGTGCAAATATTGGCTGCAATTACCCATACCTGATACGATTTTAATGATAATCGCAGGCTGTTTTGCTTTAGCGGTAGGATTGCCGATTAATTTTAAACATCCATACGCTCCGTACAATTGTACGTTAGCAAATGCGACCTTTATCCTTATGTGTACCATGGTTAATGATTTGAACAGGTTTCCCATGCGAATATTAGAATGTACCGTGGGATTCTTAATCGGGTACATAATAAACTACGTAATTATGCCGAAACATATCAGATACGACGAGGCGGTTGAAAAAGTTAGAAAGTGTACGGGACATTTGATAGTAGGTGAATGGTCAAACTATACCAAGGTAAAGACTCTGTTGGAAGCGGACGTAAAATATCTTTCGCAGGACGCAAAACATGGTTTAAAAAGGCATAAATGTACGGAAGAACAATTGAGTACGTTGAAAGAGTTTTTTATAGCGTTAGAGTTGTTAGAGGGACTTAATAAGCGCGGGGAATTGTACAATCAATCGGTGAGTAAAGAATTTCGAGAAGGATACCAAAAAGCGTATGCGGAAGTGGTGAAAATTCACGAAAGCGTAATGGACTTGTTGGAGGGCAAAGAGGTGGAAATATTACCGCCTATCATAAGTCAAGACCTAAATGCGAGCGGGAAAGAAGAGTTAATTATCCAAGCAGCGCTGTGGGAGTATTCCGAGCAAATATCAAAACTTGTAGAAAAGACGTGTAGATAAAAGCGGTAAAGCTTGTTATACGAAACTCAATACGTAAATTAAAG
>JAFVRE010000054.1 GCA_017504465.1 Clostridia bacterium
ACAGGGGCAGCCACTCGTATGGGTCTATAAGTATTTTGCTTATAGACCTATATTTTTTTATTTTCACGTTAAAATCAGAGTTTTACAGTAAAAATAGAGACCTATAAGAGCATTTTTACGCTTTTATAGGTCTTTTTTAGTGCAATTTTTTAGAAAAACGTCACGACAGATTTTGTCCCACACACTTTAAGTCAATGTATAGTAAAACTCTCCCACACCTGGATTTGAACCTTGGAAATATTGTTAAAGGTATTAAAAGGGATTGAATTTTTTGAAAATATATGTTATAATAACTATGCTACACATTTTTAATAACCCAAAATTAGGGCATACTGTTGGTAAAAACGTATGCTCTCGCCTGGTTTTGGGGAAATGTGTAGCAACATTGAGAGGTGCGTTTTTCGTGCGCTCTCTATGGGCGCACTTTTTTACAGAAGAGGGTTTTATGGGTTGGCGTTATAGAAAAAGCATAAATGTAGGACTGGGCTTTAGGATAAATATCAGTAAAAGCGGTATAGGTTATAGTTGGGGTGGACCAGGCTATCGTAAAACGTGGAAGGCTGACGGTGGAACTAGGACAACATATTCTATACCAGGTACAGGGATTTCCTATGTTGAAGAAACACGTTCTCAACGGACGCAAAATGTTAAATTGCCAAGAGCGAATTCTATGGAAAGATACAATTTGGAAAATTCACAAACTTATTCGGTAGTGAATGGAAAAATTGATGCCTTATCTACACCTGAAAATAAACTATTTATCGAGAAGATTAAATCGATAAAGTTAAAGAATTTTTTTACTTGGCTAGTTGGATTGACGGTAATTTTTATTTGGTCTTGTTTCCATGAGATTATTCCTGAAAATATTTGGACTCCAATATTATTAGCACTATCTTGCTTAGTTGTTGGTTTTGCAATTTTTATAAATTCACGCAGATTTCTTCTAGTAGAATATAGTATTGATAACGATATTGCGCCGATAATAGATCGGCGAAACAATGCTTTATCGCTTTTGTGTAGTTGTAGCAAGGTTTGGAATATTGAACAATATGAGCAGGTCGCGTATTCAAGAGTGAATGCGGGAGCCGGGACAAATGTAAAGCGTGGGCGCGTTTATTTTTCTTTTGCAAAGGCGCCAGGCTACTTGAAAATAGTAAACGATATAAAAGTTTATCAATTATCGATCGGTGGAACGCGATATATTTTTTTACCTGATAAAATACTTGTTGTTGGATTTTTTCAAGTTGGCGCATTGCGATACCACGATATTTCTGTCTCATTAGAATATACACAATTTGTCGAAACTGAAATTGCGCCGAGTGATGCTACGTTCCTATATAATACTTGGCAATACGTAAATAACAATGGAACACCAGATAGACGATTCAATAATAACAAACAAATCCCTGTATACGCGTATGAAAAAATATTTTTAAGAAGTGCGACAGGGTTAAATCTTCATTTGATGGTTTCTTCAACGTATAAAGCAGAAAGATTTAAGGAAAACTGGGATAATATAAAAGATATATTATAATGGAGTAAAAATGGGTTATCCAAAAGATACTTTTAGGTTTGGGTGTATGGCAAGCCTTTATATGCAGAATGCGATTGAAAGTTTTATAGAGACAAAAGAAATTTTTCATTGGATTAAAACCAACGGAGAAGAATTTCCGCAATATACCGAAGAAAATTTGGTGAGAAAAGCAAGTGTGGTTATAGTTTTTAGCGCAATGGCAGCAGAGTCCTTTTTAAATGATTATGCAGCAGCGACGTTGGAAGATAATAATTATTACGATTGTTATGATAGTTTGAATATTTGTAATAAGTTTCAGTTAATCGTGCAATTCATTTTACATAAGAAATTTGAGAAAGGAAATGAGCCGTACGGTTTGTTGTCAAAACTTGTAAAAAATCGGAATGAATTAGTTCATAATAAAAGTCAAGATTTTTCAGAGATATTAGAAAATCCAAAAAAAATTCAGGACGAAAAAAAGCTTGATTATTTAACAATCTTAAAAGCGGAAGTTGATAAGGCGACAGATGCAATAAGAGCTGTTGTAAAACTTGTAAATTATTTTGAAGAAAATGATTTAGGGACTAGTGCTTGTGAAAGAATGTTCGCGGATTATACATTGTGTTATTTTGAAAACGAGCCAGAAAGTTTGGAATTAAAAGAGTTGTTGAAGTTAGGGTTGAATGTTACTAGGCAAAAACCTTGGAAGATATAAAAAAATACTTTTTGTACCACACACATACCCTAAAAACGAGATTTAGTCCCACACATACAAAAAGGCAGGAACGCTTACGCGCGACGGCGAATTTTTAAGAGGTTGATATGAAAGATTATTATGGCAAGGACGCAACGAGATTAAAGGCAAAAAAACTGTTTTTGTTCGATATGGACGGCACGATTTATCTTGGCGATGATCTGTTTGAGGGCGTTTCTGAATTGTTGCAAAAAATTGAAAATAAAGGGGGTAGGTATGTGTTCATTACGAATAATGCCTCTAAATCGGTGTCCGATTACGTGGCGAAATTACACCGACTTGGTTTGACAAACGTAACGGAAGAACATTTCTTTACCTCTGCGCAGGCGATGCTGATGCTTTTAAAAGAAAAGCACGCCGATGATTTGATTTATTTGCAAGGCACGAAATCGCTTGTTGAGGAATATAAAGCAGGCGGCTTACATATTACGACGGAATATACGGATAAAGCAGGCGCGATCGTCGTGGCATTTGATCCCGAATTTACAGGCGAAAAGGTATATAAGACCTCAAAAATGCTGACCTTACACAATTTGCCTTATTATGCAACCAACCCCGATTGGGTGTGCCCCGTGGAATTCGGCTATATTCCCGATTGCGGTTCAATGTGTCAAAGTTATGAACGCGCGACAGGCAAGAAACCGATTTTCATAGGGAAACCGCAACCGACGATGATTTTTGAAGTGATGAAAAAATTTGGTGCGAAACCCGAAGAAACGGTGGTCGTCGGGGATAGATGTTATACGGATATTGCGTCGGGAAATAACGCAGGCGTGGACACCGTTTGTGTGTTGAGTGGCGAAGTAACCTTGGCAGAAGTGAATGCTGCGCAAGGGGTTGAAAAACCTACCTTTTTGCTCAATCATGTGAAAGAATTATTGCTGTAATGTAGGGTAGCTAAACATTGAAAGATTAGCAATACAGGTCTATAAGCAAAACACTTATAGGCTTGTATTTTTTTCTATTTTAACGCAAAATCAGCCCTTTATAGCAAAAAAATCCCCCTTGGTAAAGACCAAGAGGGATTAAATATAGCTGATATTGATTAAGGATTATCGGGATTTTTTGCGGAAAGTTCTTTTTTCTTCTTCGCTTCACGAATAATTTGAGGAAGTGAAACAAGCGTAAAAAGAACCGCCAAAATAGCCATATATAAAGCAAGTCTTATCCAAATATTTTCGGGGAGTATATTCGCAATAGAATCGCCCGTTGTGCCTGAAGCAAGGTACATAAAGTTGGCGCCGGGGACATTTAAATTGGCAATAATTGCAAGGACAGCCATACACCCAAGAAGAGCTAAAGGCTTATATACTTTGCGCCAGTTAGGTCTAAATCCGTGAACAAAAGTAATATATAATACACAGTAGATAGGGAGCAGGTGTTCAATCCAGAACTGATAATATCTCCAATAGGTTGGTCCGGTACTGGAAAGCACCGCGGGAGTGAACAACGGAATAATGCCTAAAGTCAAACATATGTAAAAGGTTATGTCGTAAAGATGTTTGCTCTTTTTCATTATCATAAAAGCAACCAAAAACGCCGACCATTGACATACTTCAAGAGGGAGCTTAGTTAAAAGCTGTTTGCCGTTATTACCGTTGCCAACGTACATCAAACGCCACCAGTACGCGCATTCGTTAATAACAAGTATAGCGCCAAAAATAAACCGCAACGTCTCTTCGCCTTTCCAGTTTGCAAGCACTTTACGGTAACGGTAAGTCGCGTAAAGCGCTATGCACAATACAATAATGGGCGCAAAATGAGCAAAAGAAAACTCGTGGAAATCTTTAGTTAAAGAGAATCCAAAGAAGCCTTCATGGCTAAATTCGTAAATAAAATCATTCATTAGCGTCATTCCTTTTTTTGTTTTTGTTAACTTAATTGTACAATATTAAAGGAATGAAGTCAAGAAAAATCCGCAGTTTACAACAAATTAAGCAAAAAATTTACACGGAACGCAATAGCGCTCGCTTTTATATAAGCATTGAGTTGAGAATAAACAGGTATAAATTTAAAAAGAAAACCTCTTTCAACGCGTACATGGGTGCGTTATTTGTATTGTTAAGATCAATCGACCAAACCAAGCAAAAAGTCGGTCGTTTCTCCGAAAAAGCCTGCAAGAGCTATAATTGCGCTTGCGGTGGGTTCGGTTTTGCCTAATTCCCATTTTGCGATAGCCGATTGGCTAAAACCTGTCTTTTCCGCAAGTTGCATTTGACTCAAATTGTTTGTTTTTCGCAGCTCTTTTAATCTATTTTCAAATTTCATAATAATATTATACATAAAACAAGTCTTAAAGTACTTGACAAGTTTTACAAGACTTGCGGGGATAAAAATTGATTAAAGTCTTGACAATAGCGTGAAAAGGTGTTAAAATAAAAGCGAAAATATTTATAGAAGGAGAAAATACTATGATAGAAACTATGCAGCATCCTATTTATGGCGAAATCGCTTACAACGAAAGTTTTTGGACGGGCAAAAAAAGCTTGACGTTCAACGGCGTTGAAGCGCAAAAGATCGACAAGAAAACGTTTAAAATTGGCGAAAAGCTCGTGGACGTCAAAGGTAATTTTACCTTGGGCGTAAAGCTTTTGATAGACGGAGAAACGATCGAAGTATCCCCGGCACCGAAGTGGTATGAAACGGTGCTTGCGATTTTACCTATCGTATTTGCGCTTACGTGGGGAAATAGCGTAGCGCTTTGTCAAATCTTCCCTATTATGGGCGGTGCAATCGGCGGAGCTTTAGGCGCATTATTCTCAATGCTTTCCTTGTCGTTTATGAAAAAAGAGAAGAGGGTTGCCGTTAAAGTCATCATTGGGCTTGCGATGTTCGCGGTAAGCGTTTTAGCTGGCAATAGAATAGCAGTCGCTTTTATACTGGCGCTGAGCTAAGTATGATGAATACGTAGTGTGAACGATTGTTTTGAACGTATAATTAAACAGCGCGAATGAACAATTTTAGTTTTTTTGGAATTTTCCTATATAAGATAACATATAAACAAAGGGGAGAGCTTGGCGCTCTCCCCTTAAAACTACCTTAAAGGAAAATGATATGATTAAAATATTCGATTTGCATTGTGATACAATCTGGCGAATAGAACAAGCGCGCGCCAACCGCAAGAAGATAAGTTTGCAAAAATCCGATTTGCAGGTGGATGAAGAAAAGCTTTCGTCTGGCGGATATTTTGCGCAGTGTTTTGCCGTGTTTATCCCAAATCGGTATAAAAACCCTTATGAGAAATGTCTGCGCGCAATAGATTTATATCATCAGGAGCTCAAAAAGTGCAAGTTGCTTGCGCCCGTTTACGAGTATGCGGATTTTCAAAAGAACGCGGACATGGGTAGGGTGTCCGCTCTTTTAACCATGGAAGACGGCTGTCCGATTGACGAGGATTTTTCAAAGCTTGATAGGCTCTATCGTTTGGGAGTGAGAATGATTTGCCTTACCCACAATTACGTGAATAGGATCGGAAACCCAAACTACGGTAAATACCGCCTTGACGGCCGTCCCGATCAAAGAGAGCCAAACGTGAAAACGGGCTTGACGGAGTTTGGGAAGGAGCTTATAAAAAGAATGAATAAAACGGGGATAACGGTGGACCTTTCGCATCTTTCGGACAAAGGCTTTTACGAGGCTTTAAAGTGCAGTGAAAAGCCGATAATGCTTTCTCATTCTAACGCGCGTGCGGTGTGCGGACACGTTCGAAATGCGACGGACGATATGTTAAAAGCGCTCGCCAAAAACGGCGGTGTAATCGGCATAAATTACGCCAAAGCATTTTTAAATGACGACGATAAAAAGGGCGCGCAAACGATTGCACGCGCGTTAGAGCATATCCTATATATAAAAAATAAAATTGGCGCGGAACATATCGCGCTTGGAAGCGATTTCGACGGAATAGACGCCGATATAGAGATTTGTGACGCGTCGAAAACCAAGCTTTTATTCCCTGCGCTTGAAAAGGCGGGTTTGACGTCGGACGAAATAGATAAAATCGCTTACAAAAACGCGCTCAGAGTATTTCAGGAAAGCTGGAAATAAACGAAAAAAACTGCCCCGAAAAGAAATTCGGGGCAGTCGTATTGTAAATTAATTAAAAGATAACAAACAGCAATTAATCTTCCTTGTTTTCGTCGTCGGGCGTCGCGCTTTCATCCTTTTTATCCTTATTTTTATTCTTACCGAGAAAAGCGGCGAGAAATTTTGATTCCGTTCCGTTTTTAATGCGCGCGATATTTTCTTTTTGGTAGTAGGCAACAAACGCCGTTGCAATTAACACAATTAGCCCTGCCTGCCATTCTCCGAAACAGAATAAAGCCAAGGGGAAAAATATAATCGTGGCGAAAATTAAGGCAGAGATATAATCGGTGATAAGTAAGGCTAACAAACAGAGCGGAGTTACGATCAGCGCAACCCACCAGTTGAGAGCAAAGCCCATACCGATATACGCGGCGTGGCCTTTTCCACCTTTGAATTTTAGATAGAAGGGATAAATGTGACCGAGCACGGCGCAAACGCCTGCAACGTGTTGGCTGTACGCGTAATCAGGGAAGAGCCAAGCCGTGAGTAAAACGGCGATAGCCGCTTTTCCCGCGTCGTGTAAGAATACCAAAACGCTCCATTTCCAGCCAAGCTCCGTCCACGCGTTACACGTGCCGAGATTTCCCGAACCGCGTTTTTTTAAGTCGATATTTTTGAGTTTGGAAAGATAGAACGCCATATTAGACGAGCCAAGTAGATATCCAACGAAAACCGCAAATAAATATCCCATAATTTCCCTCTTTGTTCATAAAGTTAACTATATTATAACATGGAAAAAAGAAAAATACAACCGATTATAAAAAGAAAATATACAAAAGATATTTTTTTAGCTTAATAAAAAGGAAGAGGCCGTACGTAATTTAAAGATTTTTAAGCGCGCATTTCATATATTAAAAAAAGGGAAAAGATTTTTATTGATTTTTAAAAAGGGGTGTGATATAATAAACCCATTAGCATTCAAAGTAGAAAAAGCAAAGGAAGAAAGCCATGACCATTTTACAATGCAAGTATTGCGGCGCGCCACTTAAAAACGTGAAAAAGGGAAGTTCCACCGCCCAATGTGAATATTGCCGTAATATTGTTGCCGTACCTGCGCTCGACGACGATTTAAAATTGCAAATGCTCAATAAAGCGACGGAGCTGAGAGTGCGCCGCGAATATGATCGCGCCGCACAAGTTTATCAAAGCGTAGTCGTTCAATTTCCTGAAGAAGCGGAGGCGTATTTTGGATTGTGTCTTTGCAAATACGGGGTGGAATACGTAGAAGATCCTGGTCGTGATCGAAAAATTCCTACCTGCAATCGTACTCTACATACAAGTATTTTGTTGGATGCAGATTATTTGTCCGCGCTGAAATATGCGGGTAATTCGGTGTGGAAATACAAAAAGGACGCGGAAGAAATTGACGAATTGCAAAAAACGATTTTAGAGATTGCAAGAGAACAAAAGCCTTACGATATTTTTATCAGCTACAAGCGCGAAGATGCGCAAACGGGGGAGCGCACGCAGGACAGTATTCGCGGTCAACAGCTCTATACCGAACTCAAAAGCAAAGGATATAACGTATTTTTTGCGGAGTGGACGTTAAATCAAACCGCCACGGGCAGTGTAAAGGGCTATGAGCCGTACGTGTATTCCGCGTTGCATACGGCAAAAATCATGATTTTACTTGGCAGTAAAAAGGAATATTTCGAAGGCGTGTGGGTGAGAAACGAATGGTCGCGCTTTTTAGATTTAGCGAATACGGACGAGCAAAAAACGCTAATTCCCTGTTATTCGTCGATAGACGACCTACCTAAAGAACTTTCCCATATTCAAGCTCTTGATATGACGGATATTATGTTTGTATCAAGGCTTATGGGTATTGTGGAGAAAAAACTCCCCCTTTCTAAAAAAGAGGATAGAGCGAAGCAAACGGCGGGGGCAGGTACGGAACAAACGTACAGCCGTCCTGATTTTTCCAAAGCTGCGGAAGTGGCAAAAACCATCGTTTCCGACGTAGCGAACACGGCGAAAAATATGTTTTCGGATATAGCCTCGTCATTTCATAAAGAGGAAAAAACGAACAAGAAAGAAGACGAAGATCGCGAGAGCGGAAGCGTTGAAGAAACTACGTTTGAGCAAACGCGGCGTACGGAAAAGAAATCTAAACTGCTTGCGATTATTTTTCATATTGCATTAGGCGCGTGGGGCGTGGGGGATTTTTATCTCGGTTTTACAAACAAGGGTTTACAAAAGATTTTTTTAAGCATTCTTTCATCGGGGCTTATCGGTACAATTTGGAGCTTGTTCGACGCCTATAAATTATGGAAAGGCGAGCCTGAACGTGACGCGGAAGGCGTAATTATCGAATAAAAGGACGTTTCATAAATAAGAAGGTATTGCGCGTAAAAATAAGGCGGCGGAAAAGATTTTTCGTCGCCGTTAAATTTTTTTTGTTTATTTTGTTTAAGGTGGTGTTTTAGGGGTTACATATAAACTGAAAATGAATGGCTCCGTCACTTTATCCGGTCGATTTTTGACGAAAAAAGAACTACGAAATACTTCGCGTTTTGTTCGGTTACAGACTTTCCAAGTATGCGCCCTCACAAAGCACTTGTCTTTCTTGTATTTTTCTTGTCAATCCGCTAAAATTTTTTTAGCTCAAATCAACCGTTCTCAGTGATGCAGCCCAAAAGAAAACAGGGGTTTTCCCCGTATAAGGAGAGTAAAAATTATGGCAGGTAAAGTTATCGGTATCGACTTAGGTACAACTAATTCGTGTGTAGCGGTTATGGAAGGCGGTGAACCCGTTGTTATCACCAACGCAGAGGGTTCAAGAACGACTCCTTCCGTCGTTTCTTTCCAAAAGGACGGTTCGCGTGTGGTTGGTCAAGCAGCAAAGCGTCAAGCGGTTGCTAACCCCGATAAAACGGTTATTTCCATTAAAAGACACATGGGGTCTGATTATAAAGTAAACATTGACGACAAGGCGTATTCCCCTCAGGAAATCTCCGCAATGACGCTTGCAAAGCTCAAGGCGGACGCTGAAGCGTATCTTGGACAAAAGGTAACGGAAGCAGTTATCACTTGTCCTGCATATTTCTCGGACAGTCAACGTCAAGCAACCAAAGACGCAGGTAAAATTGCAGGCCTTAACGTGCTTCGTATCATCAACGAACCTACGGCTGCGGCGCTTGCTTACGGTCTTGACAAGGACAAGGGCGGTAAGGTTATGATTTACGACCTTGGCGGCGGTACGTTCGACGTTTCCATTCTCGAAATTTCCGACGGCGTATTTGAAGTTCTTGCAACCAACGGCGACACCAAGCTCGGCGGCGACGATTGGGATAATAAGATTATGCAATATCTTGTGGATGAGTTCAAGAAATCCCACGCTATCGACCTTTCTAAAGACAAAATGGCAATGCAACGTCTTAAAGAGGCAGCAGAAAAGGCAAAGATCGAGCTTTCGGGCATGAACTCCACCAACGTAAACCTTCCCTTCATTTCCATGAGCGCGGAAGGCCCTCAACACCTTGATATCACGATTACGAAACAAAAATTCGAGGCTATGACGAGCGACCTTCTCAATAGAACGGTTGAACCCATGCGCGCTGCAATGCGTGACGCAGGCCTTTCTTACAGCGATATTGACAAGGTAATTTTGGTCGGCGGTTCGACGCGTATGCCTGCAGTCATTGAAAAGGTACGCGAAGTAACGGGCAAAGAACCCTTCAAGGGCATTAACCCCGACGAATGCGTTGCAATCGGCGCAGCTGTACAAGGCGGCGTTTTGACGGGTGAAGTTAAGGACGTGCTCCTTCTCGACGTAACTCCCCTGTCGCTCGGTATTGAAACGCTAGGCGGCGTATTCACGAGAATTATCGATAGAAACACGACTATTCCCGTTAAGAAGAGCCAAGTATTCTCGACGGCGGCTGACAATCAAACGAGCGTAGATATCCACGTTCTTCAAGGCGAACGCGAGTTCTGCAAAGACAACAAGACGCTTGGCAACTTCATGCTCACGGGTATTGCTCCCGCGCCTCGCGGAATCCCTCAAATCGAAGTGACCTTCGATATCGACGCAAACGGTATCGTACACGTAACGGCGCAAGATAAGGGTACGGGCAAATCCACGGATATCACGATCACGTCTTCGACCAACCTTTCCGAAGAAGAAATCGACAAGGCTGTTAAAGAAGCAGAACAATTCGCTGAAGAAGACAAGAAGAGAAAGGAAAAAGTGGATAACAAGAACAAGCTCGACGGCATGATTTTCTCGGTTGAACAAACGATGAAAGAAGCGGGCGACAAGCTTGACGAAAACGACAAGGCTACCTTGCAATCGGCTATCGATGCGGCGAAAACGGAGCTTGCAAGCGACGATGACGACCGTATCAAAGCAGGTTATGAAAAGCTCATGCAAGACGTACAACCGGTATTTGCAAAGCTTTATCAAGCAAACGGCGGCGCTAACCCCAACGCGAACACGACGACGGAAGGAGATACGGAATTCCATCAATAATATTTGGCTCTATCACAAACCACCTAAAATAAGTTTTAGATTAAATCAATCATCCTTTGTGATACAGCCTAAGGGTTAATAAACAAAGTAAACGAAAAAACAATACATCGGGTTTGGCAATACCGCCAAACCCGTATGGCATATAATAGAGAACAAGTTTAAGAGGCTGTTATGGCAGAAAAGAAGAATTATTACGAGATTTTATGCGTTGACAAAAAGGCGACGCCCGACCAAATTAAATCGGCGTATAGAAAACTTGCAATGAAATACCATCCCGACCGCAATCAAGGCGACGAAGCGGCGGCGGAAAAATTCAAGGAAATCAACGAAGCGAACGAGGTTTTATCCGACGAGCAAAAACGCGCCGCATACGATTACGAGCTCGAACATCCCGGTATGGGCGGTTTTGGCGGCGGTTTCGGTGGCTTTGAAGGCGGTTTTGGCGGTTTCGAAGATATTTTTAGCAGTATTTTCGGTGGCGGCTTTGGCGGGGCAACCCGTTCGGCGCAATCGGAAGTCGGCGAAGATATCCAAAAGGAAATGACGTTGAGCTTTATGGACGCGGCGAAGGGCTGTACGAAAACGCTTTCGTATATGCGTAACGAGCCTTGTCAGGCCTGTAAGAGCACGGGCGCAAAGGACGGCGTGAGATTCAGTTCTTGTTCCCGTTGCGGCGGTAAGGGTATCATACAAACGGTGCAAAACACCATGTTTGGAAGAACGATTAGACAGAGCGCGTGTCCCGACTGTTCGGGCACAGGCCGTACCATTGACGAAAAATGCCCCGAATGTAAGGGCAAGGGCTGGCAGAGAAAGGAAACGGAAGTTACGTTTACCATTCCTGCAGGCGTGGACGAGAAGAGCTATATTAAAAAACGCGGCTACGGTCAAGCGGCGCAAAGAGGGGGTATGCCCGGCGATTTGATTGTCACTTTCCGTATTGAACCGCATAAGCTGTTCTTGAGAAAGGGCTTTGATCTTTTGGTGGATTTACCCATTTCGTTTAGGCTTGCCGCACTCGGCGGTACGGTAAAAGTTCCTACGCTCGACGACACCTTTGATTTTACCATTCCCGAAGGCACGCAAAGCGGACAGGTATTCACCATTCGCGGGAAAGGTATTAAGTCGGCAAGAGGGGGCACGGGCAACCTGATTTTAAAGGTATTCGTTGAAGTCCCGACCAAAATCACAAGGGATCAGAAGAAGAAAATCGAAGCGCTTTACGATGACGTGGAATTGAAACAATACGATAAAATGAAACGGTACTCCGAAAACGTGGAAAGTTTTTACGGCAAAAAGCCTTTTTCAAAACAATAAATTGATAAAAATATTTAAAAAAATATCATTTAATAAAAAAATTGTCGTAAAAAAATATTGACAAGTTCTTTTTTGCGTGCTATAATAATATAGCATTATAATCTTAATAGGAGGATTAGAAGAAATGAGAGATGATTATTTATTTGTCATTCGTAAGTCAATATTCGCAAACAATCAAAAAATATTCTTCTTTTTCCTCACGGCGTTCGACTTTATTATCGTCGCGTTGCTTGGGGACGTTCTTACTTCGAGCTTTATCGAAGAAATTTTCGGTATGGTAATTCCCCAAGCGATTTGGAATTTCCTTGCAAGTCCCGCTTACAGCATTGTTATGTACGTATGCGCGTTCATTTCCTTGCTGATCGGTACGATTATTATCATCGACTTAAAAACATATAAAACGATTTTCTACAAAGATAGAATTGTTATTCAAGGCGGTCTTATCGCGCGTTTGGAAAGACAAATCCCCTTAACCCCGATTTTGGGTGTACATATGGAACAAGGCTTCTGGGGCCGCGTGTTCGACTACGCATCTTTCGTAGTTGAAAGGGTAGGTACGGAAGACTGGAATCTTGAAGCAGACGCAAAGATCGGTGAAGTAAACGGTTACGAAGGCGCGTTGTTCCGTGTAGCAGACGCGGCGGCTGTTAAGGAATGTCTTGAAGAAATGATCATCATCACGAGAGATGACATTACGGCAGTTGTTGGCAATCACGCAGGCAAGGTGGAAAAACCCTTGTCCGAGCGTATGGCTAGGATCGTGCCTAACGCTGATTAATTTCAAAAAAAATCGAAATCGCTTGTCTATTCGGCAGGCGATTTTTTTTGCGCAGTTATTTCCAAACCTGCTTTCGTTGCAGAAACAAACGGTAACCTTTTTTCATTATGGCGCATATAATAGAAAAAGGCTTCGTCAAATATTCGGTTGATTTTTCCGCGGAAATCAAGCGTTATTTTCGGCGCAGCGTAGAAAAAAGGGAGGGCTTTTGTATGGAAATGAGTTTTTCTGATTTGAAATTAAAAGAGGTAATCAACACCGCCGACGGAAGAAAATTAGGCAAGATTTGTGACATTGTATTTTGTTATCCCGAAAACAAAATTTTAGGGTTTATCGTGCCGGGCAATCGCAGCTTTGGGGTAAAGAAAACGGATTTTTTTCTCGACCTTAAAAATATCGTAAAAATCGGCGGCGACACCGTTCTCGTCAATGTTGGCTGTCCAAGACAAAATGGCGCGAGGCCGCGTCAAGCGCAAAACACTTGCCCTGCGGGTAGGTTCCCAACCGTCTTTGGAGAGCAGAACGCTGAAAGAAGGAGCTATGAAGAATACGAATAAGCCCTAAAATGCCTGCGCGGGCTAAAAAGTGGTAAAAATTACCCGAATTTCATTAATTTTTCACAGTGTTATGGTGTAGAATTAATAAAAAACGGGTATATTTAAAATGACAAGCAAACGAAAGAGGAGGAGAAGTTATGAAAATCTTGATTGTTGATGATGAGGAAATGATCCGCAACGTACTTCGCGAATACGTAGAGTTTGAAGGCAACGAGGCGTTTGAGGCGGCTGACGGTATGGAAGCCGTCAAGCTTTGCAGGGAAAACGATTATGACCTCTTGCTCATGGACGTTATGATGCCTCGGCTCGACGGATTTTCCGCAGTCAAGGAAATTAAAAAAAGCAAGGATATTCCCGTCATTATGCTCTCGGCAAGGGGCGAAGAATACGATAAATTATTCGCGTTTGAGCTCGGCGTTGACGATTACGTCACCAAGCCGTTTTCTCCCAAGGAAGTAATGGCGCGCATCAATGCCGTGACGAAGCGCAGAGCCACGCGCAATACAAGCCAGGGCAACGAAATTTTGAAATTTGAAGGCTTGGAAATTGACATGGCGGGCAGGAACGTGTACGTGGACGGCGAAAAGGCGGAACTTACCCCCAAGGAATACGAATTGCTTTTTTATCTCGTTCGCAACAAGGGCATCGCGCTCACGCGCGAAAAACTGCTTTACGACGTGTGGGGGTTTGATTTCTACGGCGACGACCGTACCGTTGACACGCATATTAAAATGCTTCGCGGTAACCTGAAAGACTATCGCAAATTTATTGTGACGTTGCGTGGACTTGGTTACAAATTCGAGGTTTAAAGAAGAAAGAAAACGGCGTGGCGGCGGTATAGCCGCGCTTACGGGATGGTACTTGAGATAAGGCTTTAAAAAGGTAGCAAAGCTATGAAAAAGAGCGGAAAGACAAAACAGAGAATGCGTCAACGCGTCCTCGATCATAAAAGCACGAGCATATACTTTTTGGTATGGTCGGTTTTTTCGCTGGTCGCGTTTTTAACTGCGCTACTTTGCTCGCTCTTTCAGCCTTACGTCGTGCGCAACACGTATGAGCGTCAGTTGTCTTTAGATATTGCGAGAAAGGGGAGAGAAGTTGAATCGATTATCGAGCGCTATGGCGCGGACGTAACCACTGCCGAGCGTTACAGCGCGCTCATCAGGGGGTTGGCGATTGCGAACAACGTTGAAGTGTACGTGCTTTACGAAAATGGAGAAGTGCTTTTCCCGTATCCTGAAGTTTCCGATCAATTTCCCATTAGAACGGACTTTTCAAGCGAGATCAAGGAACTGACGTCCCAGCTTGAACAAAACGACGAAAAATCGGTTGTTTATTCCACGGACAGGGAATGTGTTTACGGTTCGGCAATGGGCGCATATAAGGGCGAAAAGACCTATCTTTACGTAGCGGAATCTACCGAATTTTTGAAGGTAATTATGCGTGAAATTCAGGTGCGTATATGGTTTATAGCCGTGTTGGTATTCATAATTTCCTTTGCGATATCGAGCGCGCTTACAGGGTTCTTGGTTGAACCGCTTGCGCTTATGCGTGAAAAGACAAACCGTCTTGCGCGCGGCGACTTCGACGTGGACTTTCTCGACGGCGCGTATGGGGAAGAGATTGTAGAGCTGGCGCAAACGCTGAATTTTGCCCGCGATGAAATTTCCAAAGCGGGTAGAATGCAAAGAGAATTGATTGCAAACGTATCTCACGATTTCAAAACGCCGTTGACAATGATAAAATCCTACGCGTCCATGATCCGTGAAATTTCGGGGGAAATCCCTGAAAAACGCAACAAGCACGCGCTTGTTATCGAAGAGGAGGCGGATCGATTAACCGCGCTTGTCAATGACGTTTTGGAGCTTTCCAAGCTCGCTTCGGGGATAGGGGAGTTAAGGCTTGAAAAAATCAATCTTTCAAGCTACCTTTACGAAATTCTCAATCGTTTCGAGTATCTTTCGGAAACGCAGGGTTATCAATTTATCGTCGATATCGACGAAGGGCTTTATACGTCGGCCGACAAACTTAAAATAGGCCAAGTATTATATAATCTAATCGGCAACGCCGTCAACTACACGGGTGAAGACAAACGGGTATTCGTCAGTTTGAAAGGAGACGGGCTCGGCTCTTGCTTTACCGTTCGCGATACGGGTAAAGGGATTAAGGACGAGGACTTGTCTGCTATTTGGGAACGTTATTATCGTTCTTCCGAGATGCACAAAAGGCCTGTTAAAGGCACGGGCTTGGGGCTTTCCATTGTCAAGAGTGCGCTCGATAGACACGGCTTTGTTTACGGCGTGCGTAGCAAATTAGGGGTAGGCAGCGAATTTTACGTAATTTTCCCTAAAGCATAGCGCATGAAGAATAAAATAGTCATTTTCAGGGGTAAGGCGGCGCCTTGCCCCTACTTTTTTTCAAGGAAAGTCAATAGAGTAGTTGACGGAACACGCGATTTTATGATATAATAAGCCGAACCGAAAAAGGAGGTGTGAAATGGCGCAAAACTCAAAAAAAGCTTTTTCAGCAAAAAGAATCGTCTTATTAGCCGTATTTTCCGCGCTTGCGTACGTCGTGAGTATATTTGAATTTCCCATTTTCCCCGCAACGCCTTTTTCCTTTTTAGAGCTTGATTTCGGGAACGTATTTATTATGCTCGTTGGTTTCTTATTCGGGCCGATCGACGCCGTTATCGTGTGTATTGTCAAGGAATTTTTATTCCTGCCCGTTGGCGGAACGGGAGGGGTTGGTCAGCTTGCGAACGTGATTATGACCAGCTCATACGTGCTACTTCCGTCCATTGTTTACCGCATGAAAAAGGGTTTAAAGTCGGTAATTTTATCCCTTGCAGTTGCGGGAATACTCGCTACCGGCGTGGCGTTATTGACGAATTTGTATATTTTATTCCCGCTTTACGGCATTACCGATCCCTTGGCGTTTTTCAAAGCAGGGGCAGGGTATATCGCTATCTTCAATCTCATTAAAACGACGGCGGTTAGCGTGCTTACGCTCTTGCTTTATAAGAGGTTGTCGAATTTTATCAAAGGACTGGATACGAAGGGGGCAGGAACGAGATGAAAGAAAATATTTCCAACCCAAAAGACGTGAAAAAGCCTGAAAACATATTTATTTCAGAGAGCGTAGAACAAACGCAGGAATTTGCGAAAGAGTATGCAAAAACTTTAAAAAACGGTGACGTGGTCTTGCTTGAGGGCGATATGGGCGCTGGAAAGACGGCGTTTGCAAAAGGCGTTGCGTTAGGGCTTGGGATTGAAGAAGAAGTGACGAGCCCCACGTACGCGTATATGAACGATTACGACGGACGCTTATTTCATTACGACTGTTACCGCATAGAGAGTGTAGAACAGGCGGAAAGTTTGGGGCTTGCAGACTATTTTGATATGGGCGGAATTTGTCTTATCGAATGGTCGCAAAATATTGCGCCGTTGCTTCCAAGGGTTGTAAAAAGAGTAAGCATTAAAAAAATAAACGACAGGAAAAGAGAGATAGAATTTTGAAGAATTTTTTAGCAATAGATACGGCAAATGAATATTTAACGGTATTAGCGGTCAAGGGCGAAAAGGTGTGTTTTTCCTACATTCCCGATTGTTCTATGCGTCATTCCGTTACCCTTATGCCTGAAATTGATAAGCTTTTGGATGGGGCAGGTATGCGTTTAAGCGATTTTGATTTCTTTTCCGCAGTGGTAGGGGCGGGCTCGTTTACGGGCATACGCATTGGGATTTCCGCGGTAAAGGGTTTTTGTCTTGCAACGGAAAAACCCTGTATCCCCGTCACGTCTTTCGATCTTATGGCATATAATAAGGTAGGAGCGATGGGCAAACGGTTGTGCCTTGTCAACGCCTTACACGATTGTTATTACGCGTGCGGTTACGACGAAAACGGGATTTGTTATCCGCCTGCTTATCTGACCGAATCGGAAGTTTTAGAGCTTTGCAAGGAAGGGTATGCGTTGTTCGCGCTTACCGACTTGCCGATAGCTCAAAGAGCCAAGGTGGAGATAGTTGAACCCAAAGACGGACTTTTAAACGCAGTTCGTTATCTGGAAGAAGGGGGAAAGTTTGGGGAATTGACCGCGCTGTACGTGCGCAAAAGCTCGGCGGAGTTAAACGCAACCGCGAAATGATAGCGCGCGAGTGGCAACAATTAGATATCCCTAAAATAGCCGAGCTTGAAAAACTTTGTTTTTCAGATCCTTGGACAGGGCAGGCGTTTGAAAGCGGAATGAACAGTCCGTTTTTTTACGGGATTTTATTTGAAGAGGCGGGGCAGGTATGCGCCTACGCTTGTGAAACGGTGCTTTTTGAAGACGCGGAAATACTCAACGTTGCAGTAGCGCCGTCTTTTAGAAGGCGTGGGCTTGGAAAGGCTTTACTGCTTGCGCTTGAAGAGTATGCGAAAAAGCAGGGCGCGGAACGCTTGCTTTTAGAAGTGCGCGAAGGGAACGTTTCCGCGCGTGGATTGTACGATAGTTTTGGATTCTCCGCGTTCGGCGTGAGAAAGAACTATTACGAAGACGGCGAGAACGCCGTTGTAATGCAGAAAATAATTTAATATTCGGAGGCTTAAAACGGATATTCTGAAAGAGACTTCGTATTTACAAAAGGGGAAGGGAAAGGATCTCGTTTTTTTCCACGGATACATGTCTTCAAAGGAGGCGTTTTTTCCTCAGATAGAGTATTTTTCGAAATATTACAAAGTCACCGCGATAGACTTTTTAGGGTTTGGCAAAAGCGCGCCTCTAACGAGCGCCTTTTCCGTTTCCGATTATGCCGAGTGGACGAAAGAAGTTTTACGCGCGCTTGACGTGCGTTGTCCGAGCGTAATCGCGCATTCGTTCGGGTGCAGAGTTGCGCTGAAAATGGCGGAATGCGGGGGACAGGTATTCGATAAACTCATTTTAACAGGACCGGCGGGCGTAATTATGAACCGCGGGTTTTCTTATCGGGCGAAGGTGCGGACTTACCGTTTTGTAAAAAAGTTATTCCCTAACTTTGCCGAAAAAAGATTTGGAAGCGCGGAATACAGGGTATTGTCGCCCGTGATGAAACAAAGCTACAAAAAAATAGTCAACGAAGATTTACGCGAAACGGCGAGCCGTGTGGAAAACGAAATCCTGATCCTTGAAGGCAGGACGGACACGGTAACGCCGCCGAAAGAAGCGGAAGCCTATCTTTCCGTTATGCAGCGCGCAAAGTTGGTTTATTTAGAGGGTGGGCATTTTTCCTTTGCGGAGAATCCCACGGTGTTTAATTTGTTGGCGGAGGAATTTTTGGGGTATGTTTGATTTTGGCGGAAAGCTTGCTACCTGTATCGTAACTACCTGCCTTTTATATACGGCAACCTTTAAATCGCTTGGCATATTACAGCAATTAGGCTATCAAAATAAAGCCTTTCAGCGTTGGCTGAAAGACAAGGACAATTTATATTTCAACCGATTATTCGTTTGGTCGGTGGCGTCGTTATTCGCAGGCGGATTGGCTGCCGTGGGGGTATCGTTGCTCGGGAAAGAGGTATCCCTCGTCGCGTTTGTTTCCACCTGCTTTCTCTTTTCATTTTTCTTTTGTATCACGGATAAAAATTACGCCTTGAAAGTGCCCGTAAACGTCACAAAACGGCTACAGCGTTTGGCGCTTTTATATATTTTTGTGAGCGCTGTTGCGATCTTTATCCTTATTTCCTTGCTCGGAATCATAGACGGGTTGGTTAAAAATCAAGTATATTCGCTATTTGCGCTCGCCCCGTTGGCGTTCACGCCTATTTTAACGCCAGCCTTTTTAATGCTTGGAAACGCGGTGCTTTCGCCGTTTGAGAAACGCAATAACGCAAGGCACGTAAGAAAGGCAAAACGCGTGCTTGATAAGTGTAACGCGATCCGTATCGGCGTAGTGGGGAGTTATGGAAAAACGAGTGTAAAGCACATACTTTCCACCATACTTTCCTCTAAATTTTCAGTAATCGCTACGCCGGAATCGTACAACACCCCCGTGGGTGTGGCGAAGACGGTCAATAGCTTAAATATCCAAAACGCAGAAATTTTTATTGCGGAAATGGGCGCGCGAAGGGTTGGCGATATCGCCGAGCTTTGCACGCTGGTGAATCCCGATTACGCAATTTTTACCGGCGTTTGCAGGCAACATATGCAAACCTTTAAAACGGAAGAAAATCTTTTAAAGGCGAAATGCGAGATTATTCAAGGCGTAAAAAACCGCGTTATTTGCGGGGCGGAATTAAGGAATAAAATTCCTGATTGTTCTTTCCTTGCCGATTTTGAAAAGGATAAATGTAACTATCTCGACAAGAAAAAAATTCTCTCTTTGGAGCTTGGCGCGACGAATACGAAATTCACGTTCGAGATGGGCGAAGAAAGGCTGGGCGTAACGACCGCGTTGCTCGGTAGCGCGAGTGCGGAAAATATCGCGCTTGCGGTAATGCTTGCGTTTGAGCTTGGTATGACGAAAGAAGAGATTATGCGCGGATTAGAGAAGGTAAACCCGATTCCGCATAGATTACAGCTCATTGAAAGTAACGGCGCGTATATCCTCGACGATGCCTATAACTGTTCGGAGCGCAGCGCAAAGGAAGCAATAGACGCCCTGTCGCGTTTTGCGGGCAGACGGCTTGTCGTTACGCCGGGGATTGTCGAAGGCGGAGAGCTGGAACAAAGCATCAACGAGAACCTTGGCGAGCTGCTTGCAAAAGCTCAGCCGGATTTTGTAATGTTGGTCGGAAAAAAAATAGTTCAATGGATTAAAAGAGGATATTTGAGCGCAGGCGGCGATGAACGCAAGCTCGGCGTATATTGTTCTCTTCAAGAAGTCAAAGAACTCTTGAAATGGGAACTTGGCGCAGGCGACGCAGTACTCTTCTTGAACGATTTACCCGACGTATATTAAAGATTAATAAAGCGAAAACGAAAGATAAAAAAATAAAACACCAAAGCGGAAAAATTTGCGGAGGTGTTTTTTGTATGAGAAAGGTAGCTGTATTGTTCGGCGGAGAATCCTGCGAAAGAGAAATTTCCATACTGACGGGAGTGTTCACTTACAATTTAATTGATAGGCAATTGTTCGAGCCCGTACCCGTATATTTCCATTTGGACGGGCGCGCGTACACGTCGGCGAAAATGAATTCGATAGAGTTTTTTAAAAAGTTTAACGCGGAAGATTGTGATGAAGTAATTTTTGCGCGGGGTGAGTTACATAAAATAGGAAAAAGAAAACTAAAGCCCTTTGTAAAACCTGCCGTTGCAATTAACTGTTGTCATGGCGGAATTGGGGAAGGCGGGGGCGTATCGGCAATGATGGAGTGGAATAATATCCCGCTTGCATCTCCGTCGGTTGCGCCTTCAGGGATTTTTTTGGATAAGTCGATAACAAAACTCGTTGCAAAGGGGTTGGGAATCCCCGTGCTTGATTCTATGACCGTTCATGAATCAGATTATAAAAAACGTGGCAAGTTTTTGCTTAAAAACATTGAAAATAGGCTCGGGCTTCCCGTGGTAGTGAAGCCGGTAAGGCTCGGCTCGTCAATCGGAATCACGGTAGCAGGTACGCAGCAAAGCGTGAAAGACGCGCTCGAAACAGCGTTTGCTTTCGACGATATAGCCCTTATTGAAGGGTATTTAGAGGAGAAATCGGACGTAAACTGCGCTGTTTGTCGAAGAAAGGGTGAAATTCTCGTTTCCGAGCCTGAAATTGCTTGTGAAAACGCAGGAATTTACAGTTTTGAAGATAAATATTTAACGGGGAACGGGCTTTTAAACGGAAAAGGCAAGGGGCAGGTACGAGAACTCGACGAGAAAATTACAAAAGCTATTAAAACGTACACGAAAACGTTGTACAAGAAAACGGATATGCGCGGCGTTGTGAGAATGGACTATCTTGTTTCCAACGGCGAAGTGTATTTGAGTGAAGTGAATACCGTTCCCGGCTCGCTGGCGTATTATCTTTTTTGCGAACGGCTCACGGACGCGAGAAACTTCTTCACCGATTTATTGTTAGAGGCAATTGCCAAAAGCAAAGAACCGCCAAAACTCTGTTTACAAACAGGAGTGCTTGACGGCTTAAAACTCAAACGAAAATAATTTTTTAACGAACGCTTTAAACGGCGTATTGCGTTAGTGTTTCTTTTTAAAACGTTTTTTTGCGGACTGCTCGTAAGAGTAGTCCTCTTCTTCGTCGTCTTCGAGTTCTTCTAATTTTTGGTCGATCGCGTCGTCGATTTTGGTTTTAATTTCTTCTTGGCTTTTAACGACGAGCTGACGTGTTTTTTGACTGTTTGCAACAATTGTTGCGCCCATAATTGCGCCGATAGCAAGACCTATAGCGAATTTTTCCATAACATTCCTCCTAACCGAAGGTTCGGTTAAAAGGAGTATGTGAAAAGATAGGGAAAATATACAAAAAAACAAGTAAAAACCTGCAAAAAATTTCCGCGCGCGCGAAAAAAATCTCTTAAAACGATAGACGAACGCATCGTTTTATGGTATAATTAAAATATGATAGGGAATAGAGTCATTGCTTTTGATATAGGCAACAAAAGAATAGGCGTCGCGGTCAGCGATCCGTTCAACGAATACGCAATGCCTTGCGAAACGTATTTCCGTACTCGGAATTTCACGGCGGACGTTGAAGCAATAGCGAAAATTGCAAAAGACCGCGGTGTTGGCGTTATCGTTTGCGGTATGCCCGTCAATTTCGATGGTTCGGAGAGTATTCAAACCGTGCGCACGCGGGAATTTGTCGAAGCGTTGAAAGAAAAAACGGATTTGCCCGTTGAACTCGAAGACGAGCGCTTTACGACCATGCAGGCGCGGGAAGTTCAAATCGAGGGCGGAGTCAAGCGTGCGGATAGAAAAAAATCCATCGATTCGATTGCCGCTTCGTATATCCTCGACGGGTATCTTTCGCGAATGAAAAATCGCGCGAAGCAATAAGGGAATACAAGCGCGTTGACGCGTAAAAAATAAAAAAAGGAGGGCGGAGCATAGCGCTCCGTTGCAGAAAAATTATGAAAAAAGAAGAAATGACGGAAGTTTACGACGAAGAAGAAAATATTTTAGAGCTTGAAGACGAAGAAGGAAACGTTGAGAAGTTCTTGCATATCGCTACGATTGATTACAAGGGCGCATGGTATTGCTTCTTCCAAAAAGCCGAACCTGAAACGGAAGAGGAAGAAGACGAAGTCGTGATGTTCCTTTTGAAAGAAGAGGACGGGGAACAACGCTTATTCGCGCTCGAAGACGAACAGCTTATGGACGAAGTCTTCGCAGAATTTTGTCATCAATACGAAGATTTTGAAGACAGCGAAGAAGCCATGAGCTTGGATCAATAATCACAAAAAATATCAATTTAAAAAGGAAAACTTTAGGAATAATAAGGATAAACCATTTATGAAAATGTTGGAAGGAAAGGTAGCTGTTGTTACGGGTGGCACGAGAGGTATCGGATTGGCAATCGTAAAAGCGTTTTTAGAAGAAGGCGCAACGGTCGCGTTGTTTGGTTCTCGTCAGGAAACGGTAGATAAGGCGCTTACCGCGCTCAAGGCTGAAAATACAGATGCAAAGGTAATGGGGCTTGCGCCCGACCTTACAGATTATAAGTCGGTAGAAGAAGCGATCAATACGGTAAAAAACACGTACGGAAAAATTGATATTCTCGCAAACAATGCAGGGATTTCCGCGCGTGAACCGCTTTATAATTACGATCCCGCAGCCTTTGAAAACATCATGAAACTCAACGTTAACGCAGTCTTTTTCTGCACCAAAGCAGTTGCACCTATCATGAAAGAAAACGGCGGCGGCTCGATTATCAATACGAGCTCCATGGTAAGCATTTACGGACAAATGTCGGGTTGTGGATATCCCACCTCGAAATTTGCTGTCAACGGCTTGACCAAATCCCTTGCCCGTGAACTTGGTAAGGATAACATCCGCGTAAATGCGGTGTTGCCCGGGGTGACGCGTACGGACATGGTAGCGGCTTTGCCCCCTGAAATGGTTGCAAGAATCGCCGCAACGATTCCCCTTGGAAGAGTGGGTGAGCCCGAAGAAGTGGCTAACGCATTCGTATTCCTTGCGAGCGATAAAGCAAGTTATATTACCGGCGCAACGTTGACTGTTGACGGCGCAACGCAGGTATAATTTAAGAGAGATAACTTAAAACAATCAAGAAAAACATTATGAGCGAGAATTTATCGTTGCCCCCAAGGTTACCAAAATTCGTGCGAAAACCCTTTAAAATAAAAGGACTCTACTGAGGGTAGAGAGCCAAAACCTGAGAGTAGAGTTAAGGAAAGACGGGTGGAGTCGTTAAAGACTCAACCGACTTGACGAAAATAAAGCTTTGTAATAAAATAATTGTCGACGAGTTCGAGAAAGGTTCGGACAAAAAACGACGGGAGGTAAATTTTTATGAATACTGTAAAACGTAAACCGGTTGGAAAGCGCAAGAGCACAACGCCAAAGGCTTTGCCTAAAAAAGCGGATACGGCGCAATGCGTTTTTAACGGCGACGGGTTAATCCCCGTAATTGCACAAGATTATGAAAGCGGCGAAGTTCTCATGCTTGCTTACATGAACGAAGAAGCTGTAACAAAAACGTTTGAAACGGGTTACACGTATTATTACAGCCTTTCTGAAAAAGTTGTATCCAAGTTCGGAGAAGAGGACGGTAACGTACAAAAGGTAGTTACTGCTTTTCTTGACGCGGGTAAGGCTTCGCTGTTGTTGAAGGTCGATCAAAAGGGGAATGCGGATTTGGCAAACAACGCGTTCTCTTGCTTTGAAACGCAAATGAAGGGTACGTACAACGATATGGGCGGCGTTATGCTCGGTCGTTTACAACGCATCATTGCGAAAAATAAGACTAATCCCGAAGAGGACTCGTACACGAGCTTTTTGCTTACCAGCGGCGTAGATAAAATCGCTAAAAAAGTTGGCGAAGAAGCTGTAGAACTCGTGATCGCGGCAAAAAATAACGACAAAGCTGAAATCGTGGACGAGGCTTCGGACTTCCTCTATCACATGATGGTTTTGCTTGTTTCGAAGGGTGTAAAACTCTCCGAGGTTGGAGCAGAACTTTGTAAGCGCAACCGTTAAATTTTAACCGCGCAAAACACAACTTCATAAACAAACGGAATTTTTCGACAAATTTATCTCGAAACAGACGAAAATCGTCAAAATTTTTCCTTGACTTTTTAGTATAATACTTTTCAAGTATGTTACGTGCCCAAACGATAGTTAAGCGCGCTAAGCGTTTATCGTGAAAAGGCGTAAAAAAGAGGAAAAACTATGGCAAGAAAAATCGTTATTACGTCGGGCAAAGGCGGAGTGGGCAAAACCACTCTTGCCGTCAACCTTGGCGTTGCGCTTTCCAAGCGTGGAGAAAGGGTTATTGTCTGCGACGCGGATTTCGGCTTAAACAACGCCGACGTGATTGCAGGCGTCGAAAATCTCGTCAATTACGATATCGTGGACGTGATTGAAGGGCGTTGTCGAGGGGCGCAGGCGCTCGTACGGCATCCTGCGTACGGGAATTTATACCTACTCGCAAGCCATTCCGCGCCCGAACGATATATCTCACCGCAGGCATTGAAACTCGTGCTCGAAGGCTTAGCGCCGAAGTACGATTTCATTTTAGTCGATTGTCCCGCGGGGATTGACGAGGGATTTCATCGCGCAGTAGCGTGCGCCGACGAAGCGATCGTCGTCACCACGCCACACCTGCCCGCCCTTCGCGACGCGGATAAAGTGATCACCGTACTCAAGAGCTATGAAATGCAAAAAATCTCTTTCATTGCGAACATGGTACGGGGGGATTTGCTTGTAAGCGGTCAGTCGTTGTCTGTAAAAGAGCTCGAAAGTATCCTAAAAGTTCCCTTACTCGGCATTGTTCCCGACGCTTACGATTTGTATCTCAACCGCTTGGACGAGAGTGCGAAAGCATTTAAGGTATTAGCGTCCAATCTAATTACGGGCAAGCGCAAATTACCGGACGTGACTTCACGCTACAAAGGCTTGACGGGCGCGATTCGGCGGTATTTTAAGAGCGGACTGTAAGGAGGAGAGAGCTATGCGGACAGTGAGGGACGCTTACGCGAGAGTAAGCGACGTTATTCAATCGGATAAATCCGTTATGACGGAAGGCTGTAAACAGCTTGTCGTCAAGGACGTAGCGCAAAAACTCAGCGAGTATTTCGAGTTAAAAACGTTACCGGAAATGCAAATTGTTTATGAACGTGGTGTCTATTGCGTAAGGCTTTCTTTTCAAGCCGAACGGGTAAAAAAATTTAACGTATTACGCTAAACGACTCCTATTTTCAAAAAATAAACGGGGCAGGTATGCGTTCTACGTTTATTTGAGAGAAAAGGAGTGTTTTTTATGTCTAAGAGACTTTTTCAAATAGTAACTGATTCAAGCGCGGATATGCCCGCGGAATATTATACGGAAAATGACGTTGTTTGTGTAAATCTCGGTTTTACGTTAGAGGGCGAAAATTACTTAGGTTTAGACGGAAAATTTATAGAAACCAAGGAGTTTTATAAACTTTTAAGACAAGGCGCGATGCCTACGACTACCCAGGTTACTCCCAAAAATGCAAAAAATCAATTAGAGAAACTTGTCGAGGCGGGCAAGGACGTTCTCGTCCTCGCATTTTCGTCGGGGCTGTCGGGTACTTGCAGCAGCTTTCAGGTCGCAGCAAAAGAATTAATGGAAGAATATCCCGATAGAAAGATAGAAGTTGTGGACGGACTTTGCGCGTCCATGGGGCAAGGTCTGCTTGTAGATTATATCATCAAGAAAGCGGAAGAAGGAGCAACGCTGGAAGATACGAAAGCGTACGCGGAAGAAATTAAAATGCAAATGTGTCACGAATTTACCGTGGACGATTTATATCACTTAAAACGCGGCGGCAGGGTATCTATCACAACGGCGTTTGTCGGTTCAATTCTCAAAATAAAACCGATTATGCACGTGGATAATGCAGGTAGATTGGTTGCGGTAGGCAAAGCTATGGGGCGTAAAAAATCCATTCACACGTTGGTGGAGAATATGGACAAAGCGCAAATTATACAGGCGGGCGAACCCATTTTCATCAGTCACGGCGATTGCATGGAAGACGTGGAATACTTAAAAAAGCTCCTTGCTGAAAAATACCCTCAAAACCCCGTGACCGTTCATTACGTCGGGCCGGTAATCGGTTCGCATTCGGGCGCAGGTACGGTGGCGCTCTTCTATCGCGGAAAAGCGAGAGAGCTTTAAATAAAAAAGAATTTAATAAGTGCACTACAAAATAAACAAAAGAGAGGAACAAATGATGAAATTAGAAGAAGTAAAAATTGTAGCGGATTCTTCAGCGGATACTCTTACCCTTGGCGATTTTCCCTTCGCCATAGCTCCCTTGAAGATGATTTCGTCCCAAAAAGAATACGTGGACGACGCGAATTTAGACGTAGAGCAAATGCTCGACGAGCTCGCGCTCAACGACGAAAAAGTCAGCTCGTCCTGCCCTTCGCCTGAGGACTGGGTAAGCTCTTTCGGGGACGCGAAATACGTATTCTGTTTCACCATCACTTCAGGGCTTTCGGGGAGCTATAACAGCGCGAGAATCGCGAAAGAAGACTACGAAGCCAAATATCCCGATCGCAAAGTGCATATCGTTGACTCTCTTTCTACCGGCCCTGAAATCGTGGTGCTCATTGAAAAAGTGCAAGAACTCGTTTTGGCGGGTTACACCTTCGAAGAAGTGTCGAACGCGGTAGATGAATACCAAAAGACCACGGGCTTAGTATTTATGCTTAGATCCTTGCGCAACCTGAAAAACAACGGTCGCGTAAACCCTATCGTTGCGAAAGTGGCAGGGGTTTTAGGTATTAAAATTATCGGTGAAGCAAGTGAAAAAGGGGATCTTAAACCCCTTCACAAGCATAAGAGCGAACGTACCTTGTTTGCAAAGCTTTTGGACTGCATGAAAGAAAAAGGCTATCATGGCGGAAAAGTACGTATCGGCCATTGCAGAAACGAAAAAGATTCCTTTCTTTTAAAAGAACACATCTTTAAAGAATTCCCTTCCGCTGACGTGCTCGTTTATAAACTTCGCGGACTTTGCAGTTTTTATGCTGAAATAGGTGGGGTGCTTGTTGGCTTCGAAAGCTAAGTAACTTTTTCGCTTTAAAGAGCCGACAAAAAATTCATAGCTATAAAAATCCCTTCAAACCAATTGTGGTTTGAAGGGATTTTGTTACTTAGTAAAGAGATTTCGTTTTATGGAAGGGGGAAGTTTCTTCCTCTTCTTCGTCGTCTTCGACGGGGTTAAATAGGTCGAAGAACCGAAGGAGCATTTCCGAGAAAGGAATCGCCGCCTGTACGATTATGATAATCAACAGGAATTGTGCCAAACTGAACTCAATCGACGAGAAACCCGTCATAATAATTTCGCTCAAGAACGGAACGGAAATCATTGTTAAACAAACAATACACATAGAAACGAACAACGCGAGTCGCGTACCGTTAAGGGGCTGACAAATACGGAACAGCATAACCAGTCCGTTAAAGGTAAGCGTGAGCATAAGGATCGCATTATAAACCTGTGTGGTGTGGCCTTCGGCGTCGATGAACCCGAATTCCGACGCAAGCGGGGATAAGCTTACCGCGTACATCGCCAAGATACCGCCTGCAAGCGTAAGTGCGCCCGGCAGGGCTCTGCTCAATACGAAGGGGATAAATTTGCCTTTGATTCGCTTGGTGTTGGGTTGCAAAGAAAGCACGAACGACGGCACGGCGCTGACGAACATTTCATACATCATCATATTGTTCGTGGTGAAGAAATACGCGCTGCCAGTAAGAATACAAACGACGGCAAGAATCAAGGTTAAAAACGTCTTCATAATATACAGCGACGCCGAGTCCTTGATATTATTGATAACCCGCCTACCTTCGTTTACGATCTTAGGCATAGAGCCGAAGTTATTATCCTGCAAGACGAGGTTGGACACGTTTCTTGCGGCTTCGCTTCCCGAAGCGACGGATATAGCGCAGTCTGCTTCTTTCATTGCAAGGATATCGTTTACGCCGTCGCCTGTCATGGCAACGGTATTTCCCGCTTTCTTAATCGCGCGGATAAGGATTGCTTTTTGTTCGGGGGTAACCCGTCCGAATACCGTGTATTGATTTGCTGCGTTTTCCACTTCAATGTCCGAAAGCCCTTCCAAAGACAAGTACTGCGAAGCGTGTTTAATTCCCGCGCGTCTTGCTACTTCGGCAACGGTCACGGGATTGTCGCCCGAAATAACCTTTACTTCAACGTCGTTTTCCTTGAACCATTTAATCGTTTCCACGGCGTCGGGGCGAATGTTATCCGAAAGGGTAATAATCGCGATAGGACGAAGGGAGAGGGGCGCTTTTCCGTTTTGGATTTGTGCCATAGAATGCGCGAGAACGAGTACGCGCAAGCCCATTTGCGAATATTGCTTAACGATCTTTTCTACGCGCGTGGGCATGGGTTTTAATACGAATTCAGGCGCGCCCATTACGAACGTACCCGTTTCCCCAAAGGTAACCGCCGAGTATTTTCTTGCGGAAGAGAAGGGCAGGGTTGCCGTTGCGTTGAGCATTGTCGAATGCCCGAACCGTTCGTACAGCGCGATAGAGGTCTGGTTATTATCCTTAAGCGAGGCGAGGATAGAGCCTAAAATATCGTCGATAGAAAGACCTGTGTTATTGTTGAGAAGAATACAATCGCTGACTTTCATACGCCCGTCGGTAATCGTACCCGTCTTGTCAAGGCAAAGCACGTTTACTCTTGCGAGCATTTCGAGCGAGTACATATCTTGAACGAGAGTATTATAATGCGCAAGACGTACCATACCTACGGAAAGGGCAACCGTTGTCAAAAGCAAGAGCCCTGAAGGGATCATACCGATAACGACGGAGCAGGTTTTTTGAATGGTCTGTTGCAAGGTTATATCCCCGCCAAGCAGGCTGGCAAAGAACCCGTGTTCTTTCACAGCGTCCCAGTTTGCGTCAGGCAAAGCCAAATAGTTCGTGAAGAACATAAACAGCGCAACGGGGATAATCATCAAACCGATCGCCTTAATAAACAAGTTGATAGAGTTCATGATTTCCGAGTTCGGACGTTTATACTTCTTAGCCCTTGCGGTGAGTTGACTGATATACGTTTCGTCGCCGATACAGTCCACGCGCACGGCGATATGACCGCTGGAAATGAACGAGCCCGCGTATAAGACGTCGCCGTCTTCCTTCTTGATGGGTACCGATTCGCCTGTCAAAAGCGATTCGTTTACTTCCGCAGTACCGTCCACCGCGATACAGTCGGCAGGGACTTGCTGTCCTGCGGAAAGGAGCAGGATATCGTCGAGCACGATTTCGGTGACGGGAATTTTACTTTTTACGTTATCGCGGATAACCGTCGCCGTCGGCGAAGACAGAATGGTCAGCTTGTCGATTTTTAATTTCGCGCGGATTTCTTGGAAGATACTTACGACGATATTACAAGCGTAAATGAGCACGAAAGAAAGTTGACTAATCGGGGCTTTTGCGGCAATCAAAGCTACTGCGGCAAGTAAGCACAAGAAGTTGAAGAAGGTGCAAATATTCCCGATAAAAATACTTCGATAGGACTTAGAATATTTTTTTGCGGTCTTATTAAACAGCCCCTGCTCCATACGCTCGGCAACCTGTTTTGCGTCAAGCCCTTTTTCGGGATCGGCGTTAAACCGCGCGCAGCTTTCTTGCACGGGTTGATTTTTTCTTAAATTGAAAAGCCTGTTCTTCTTAGAAGCTCGGTTTTGATTTCCAAGATTTTCAGACTGGTCCGGTTTTCGTTCTTGCATAAAACAAACTCCTTAAAGTTAGAAGGGGGAAGAAAACTCCCACCATACTTTGATTATTATAGCATATCAAAAAGAAAAATACAAGTTTTTTAGCAAAATTTCCTTAAATATCCACCTTTTTTATGCGTAATTAATTGATTTTGACGGGCAAAAGTTGTATAATAGGTAAGTGAAGAATAGCCGATTGATTTTGAACGGCTAAAAGCAAAAACTGTTAAATATGCGAAAACTTTCAAAGAGGTAAGTTATGATTGATATCAATCTCATTAGAACAAATCCCGACTTAGTACGGGCAAATATTCAAAGAAAATTCCAAGACCACAAGCTTCCGCTTGTCGATAAGGTGTTGGAGCTTGACGCTAAGCGTCGCGCGTTGATTTCGGAAGGGGACGCTCTCCGTTCGGCAAGAAACGCTTTGTCCAAGCAAGTAGGTATGCTCATGAAAGCGGGCGACAAGGATGGTGCGGAGAAGATAAAAGCGCAGGTAAAAGCGGACGCGGACAGATTGCTTGCGATTGAAAAGGAAAGCGAGGCGGTCGAAGCTGAGCTTAAAAAGACCATGATGGCAATCCCCAACATCGTCGCTTTGGACGTGCCCGTGGGTAAAGACGATTCCGAGAACGTAGAACTTCAACGTTTTGGCGAACCTACCGTTCCCGAATTTGAAGTGCCTTATCATCTTGATATCTTAGAAAAACTCGACGGTATCGACGTTGATTCCGCGCGCAGAACGTCCGGTCAAGGCTTCTATTACTTGACGGGGGATATCGCGCGTTTGCATTCCGCGGTTCTTACGTACGCTCGTGATTTCATGATCGACAAGGGCTTCACGTACGTAATCCCGCCTTACATGATCCATGGCAGCGTCGTTTCGGGCGTTATGAGCTTTGACGAAATGGAAAATATGATGTATAAGATCGAGGGAGAAGACTTGTATCTTATCGGTACTTCCGAACACTCCATGATCGGTCGTTATATGGGACAAATCATCGACGGGAATAAATTGCCCTTGACGCTTACCAGCTATTCTCCCTGCTTCCGTAAGGAAAAGGGCGCACACGGTATCGAAGAACGCGGTATTTACCGTATTCACCAATTTGAGAAACAAGAGATGATCGTCGTATGCCGTCCCGAAGAAAGCGAAGAATGGTATGAAAAGCTTTGGAGCTATACGGTAGAGCTCTTCCGTTCGTTAGACATTCCCGTCCGCCAACTCGGCTGCTGCACGGGCGATCTTGCGGATTTGAAATATAAGAGCTGTGACGTCGAGGCTTGGAGCCCCCGTCAAAAGAAATATTTTGAAGTAGGTTCTTGCTCGAACTTAACGGACGCGCAAGCTCGCAGACTTTCCATTCGTTATAAGGACAGCGACGGAAAAACCAAACTTGCGCACACGCTTAACAATACCGTTGTAGCGCCGCCCCGTATGTTGATTGCGTTCATTGAAAATCATCTACAAGCAGACGGCAGCGTAGTTATTCCTGAAGCGTTACAGCCGTACATGGGTGGCAAGAAAGTCATTCTTCCCAAGAATTAATAGAATAAAACAGCGAAAAGGCAGTCGATTTTAAAGAAATGGACTGCTTTTTGTTGAATATTTTTTTAAGAAAGAGAGCGGTTTGTTGTGATAAAAGCTGTTTTTTTGTTGCATTTTGCATTTTGTTGTGCTATAATGAAGTAAATAACGTACTTTACGGAAGGGAAAATATGAAGGAAATGACGAAAAACGAGGAGAAAAAGGTATATAAAATCTTAAAAATCCTTTTTTTATCCTTAGCGATTTTATTGTTCACCGTAGTGGAAAATTATTTCGTCGTACAGCTTTTTAAGAAGCAAGAGGTAGCGGTACAAGATCTCAGCGTCACTTGCGAACAGACGACGGAAGGGAAATATTACGTATCCACCGAATACGGCTACGTGAACGTGTATAACGGCACGGGCAGAAATATTAAAGATTTGAAACTGACCGTTCATTACGTAACGGCAAGCGGCAAGAGCGCGAGCTCGTATGAAGTGCAAGCTGGCGATTTCGAGCCATACATGGTGGACGGTAAGTTCAACGCCTATCAGCTCTCTTTCCGTTTCGAGCCGAAGTCGGACTTGTTATCGGATACGCAAATCGTTTGGTTGGAATTTGAAGTGGAAAGCTACGACGTTGAAACGGTCTTTTTGGACTACTTAATGATCGGCGGATTAGCAATCGCGTTCGTGTCCTTGTTTATGTACTGGAACAGCAAGAAAACGTATAATGCGCTGGTAGAAGGCGAAGCCACTTCAGTTGCGGTTATCGGCGAAGAAGAGCAAGCTGAATAACTTACAAGAAAATAAAATTAAGCAAATGAAAACGCCGTAGCAAACTGCTACGGCGTTTGGTTTTTATTCAGACTTTGTTTGAATACCGCGAATTATTCTTCCGTTTCGTTATCGGAAACCTCTTCTAAAACTTCTTCAGAAGTTTTTTGAGTGGGCATCTTTGCTACGAAATAGAACACGATTGCGCCTGCGATAGTAAGCAGGGGCACGGGGATAAGGTCAAGGTTCATAACCGCTGTAACGTTCGTGAATGCGGGGAACTTTTCGGTAATAGCGTTTACAATCAATACGCAACCGCTGACAAGCGCAGGACCAAGCGTACCGGCACCTTTGCCGAAAATGTCGTAAATACCAAAATATTCGCCTGATTTTTCGTAAGGAATAATGCTCGTGAAATACGATCTCGAAAGAGATTGAATA
>JAFVRE010000055.1 GCA_017504465.1 Clostridia bacterium
AAAGTTGGTTTAGTTAAAAATTTTAAGTGTAGCACACTATACTTTCAAATGAAAGTTGTGTGTTTTTACAATGCAAAAAAGTAAAGAGTAGCAAAATTTTGCTACTCTTTTATAATGTCTTAAAAATTCCTAAGAGTGACGCGGTTAATCCGCCGCGTTTTGCTTTTATGTGTGTTTGCAAAAGCGTTTTTGACGTCTGTTTTAGGTCGAGAAAAGGGGTTTTTCTTACATTAAATAATACGCTGAAAAAAAACGGCGATTTTTTCGTAAATAAGTTTGCTTTTTTGAAAGCTTTGTGCTACAATGATAAGCGAGGATATTTTGACTTTCGGTAGAGTATAATTACACCCTGATTTTTTACGATTTTGGAGAGAAAAATATGATTGCAAAAGTACAAAGCTATGCATTATCCGGCTTAGAAGGCGTGCCCGTAACCGTGGAAACGGATATTTCTAAGGGATTACCCGCTTATGAAATGGTTGGGTTGCCCGATACCGCCGTTAAGGAATCCAAAGAACGCGTTAAAAGCGCGATCAGGAACAGTGCGCTTGCTTTCCCCGCGCATAGAATTACCATCAATTTTGCGCCTGCGTACGTGAAAAAGGAAGGTTCTTCTTTCGATTTGGCGGTTGCAGTTAGTTTGCTTCTCGCTTACGGCGAGCTCGATGCGAACGTGGACGGCATCGTCTTTTTCGGAGAACTTGCATTAAGCGGCGAGCTGCGTCCCGTGACCGGGATTTTGCCGTCGATTATCTCTGCGAAAGATAAGGGGTTTAAGAAATTTATTTTACCAAAAGCAAACGAAAAGGAAGCTTCGTTCGTTTGCGGCGTGGAAGTGTTCGCGGCGGAAACGCTTACGCAGGTTGTTGAGCATTTATCAGGCGTAAAATCCATTCCTGCGACGGAGAAACGGGAATTAGCGTTGCAAAGCGAAGGCGCGCAAACCGCTTATGATTTGTCTTTTGTAAAAGGTCAGCCCATTGCAAAACGCGCTTTGGAAGTAGCGGTTGCGGGTGGACATAATATCCTGTTCGTAGGCCCGCCCGGAAGCGGTAAAACTATGTTGGCGCGGGCAATTCCGTCCGTTTTACCCGATATGAGTTTCGACGAAGCTCTCGAAATTACCAAAATTCATTCGGTTGCAGGTATTTTGGGAGAAGAAGGGATCGTATCCTCTCGTCCGTTCAGAACTCCGCACCATACCGCGACCACCGTTTCACTTTGTGGCGGTGGCAATAAGAGTGTGCACCCGGGCGAAATTAGTTTGGCGCACGGCGGGGTATTGTTTTTAGACGAGTTGCCCGAATATAAACGGTCTTCTCTTGAAGCGATGCGTCATCCTTTGGAAGACGGCGTTATCACGATATCGAGAGCAGGTGGAACGGTGACGTACCCTGCGTCCTTTATGTTGTGTGCGAGTATGAACCCTTGTCCTTGTGGGAATTACGGCAGTAAAAAACGCCGTTGCGTATGTACGCCCAACGATATCCGTAAGTACCGCGCAAGAGTATCGGGGCCCATGCTTGATAGAATTGATATTCAAGTGGAAGTGGACGGCGTGGAATACGACGATCTCGTATCCGAAAAGCTGGAAGAAAAGAGCTCGGAAGTGAAAAAGCGCGCCGATTCCGCGAGAAAGATTCAACGTCAACGCTTTGAAAATGCAAACGTCAAATCCAATGCTGAAATGGGCGAGCGCGAACTTCGTAAGTTCTGCGTTCTCGACGAGGAATGTGAGCGCGTATTGCGCGAAGCCTTTAACTCGTTACGCTTATCTGCGCGTGCCCGTAATAGAATTTTGAAAGTTGCGCGCACCATTGCCGACCTTGAGCTTTCTGAAAATATTACCGCGGACCATTTGTACGAAGCGATATCGTATAGAACTTACGGCGCGGAGCTCAGCGATACTTTATAAGCGGAGAAGAGTATGTTTTTAACCAAAGGATTTTTAACGTTTTTGTTATACTATTTCGGGGCGGTTTCGATTGTCACGCTCGTTTTGTATATGATAGATAAAATCAAGGCGATGAGCGGTGCATGGAGAGTACCTGAAAAGACGCTTTTGTTGTGCTCCTTTTTGGGTGGCGCAGTGGGCGGATACCTTGCTATGTATTTGGCCTGGCATAAGGTAAGGAAATGGTATTTCCACGCGGTAAATATTCTCGGCTTAATTTGGCAGCTTGGTTTGCTTGGGTATATTGCATGGATGGTGCTCTTATAATATTATGGAACTCACTGGCAGAGAAAAATCTTATATTTGGTTGGACAGTTTCGCCTTGTCGGACACCGAAAAGCGAAAGTTGCTTTTAGCGGCGGGTTCGGCGGTGGGGCTTTTGAAAAATTTTTCAAAGTTTAAGCCGTTATTGATTGAATTTGGCAAAGAAAGCCTATACAATATTATGTCAGCGTCGCTTTGCGACGGCGGAAAATACTTCGCGGGTGTTTTGGAAGGACTCAAAACGCAGGGTATTACGCCGCTTGCTTACGGCTCGGCACGCTACCCGAAGGCATGGTTACAGCTTGCGGACGCTCCGCTGGTCTTATATGCAAAAGGGAATTTATCTTTGTTGCAAACACGGATATTTTGCGTTGTGGGATCAAGGCGAACTCCGCTTGCGATTTTAAAACTCGCGGAAAATATTTGCGAAGAGCTTTCTCAAAGCGTTACCCTTTTAACGGGGGTTGCGGACGGCGCGGATACTGCGGTAATCGAAGGCGCGCTCAAAGGCGGTAAACCTATTTGTATGCTTGCGGGTGGGCTTGGGAGTGCTCCAAAAAATAATCCCGCTCTTTTGAAAGCAGTCGAGGAAAAGGGATTATTGCTTGCTCCTCATCAAAACGACGTACCTGTGTTGGCGTATTCGTATGAATATCGCAATAAATTGCTTGCGGCGCTTTGCGAAGGCGCGCTCGTACTCTCGGCGGGAGAAAAGAGCGGCGCATTGATTACGGCGAAATATGCGCGGGAGTTTGGGAAAAAGTTATTCGCTTTGCCCTACGCGCCCATGTCGGCATCCGGAATAGGTTGTAACGAACTTATCAAGAACGGCGCAAAACTGACCGAATGCGCAAAAGACGTTCTTAGCGAGTTTGGCTTAGAACTGAAAACGCGGCGAGCGGTAGAGCTGACGGAAACGGAATTGCTTGCGGTGGAATATCTAAAACAAGCGGGAGAAGCCCACGTTACCGAGCTTGCGGAACACTTAAAACTTCCGATGTTCAAAATCCCCGTGCTGTTATCGGCGCTGGAGATGAAGGGCGTAGTTATAAAACTCGGCGGAAATAGGTATTCGGCGGTTTGATTCGTTGATTTCCGCTTAAAAAACAAAAAAAGTAGATAATAAAATAAGAAGGTTTTTATATGGATTTAATTATCGTGGAATCGCCTTCCAAGGCGAAAACAATTTCAAAGTATCTCAAGGGTAAGTACAGGGTGGACGCTTCGGCGGGGCATATCCGTGATTTACCCGTACATTCCTTGGGGGTAGATATCAAGAATAATTTTGAGCCGAAATACGTTGACTCGGAAAACAAAGAAGACGTTATTAGACGCTTAAAAGACGCGACGAAAAGAGCAGATCGCGTTTATCTTGCAACCGACCCTGATAGAGAGGGAGAGGCGATTTCTTGGCATTTGCAAACTGTTTTGGGCTTGGACGAGAACGGAGAAAATAGAATTGAATTCAACGAAGTTTCGGAAAAGGCGATTTACGCCGCGCTCAAAAAACCGAGAAAGATCAATTACAATCTCGTTGATGCGCAGCAGGCAAGACGAGTACTCGATAGACTGGTAGGCTATAAGCTTTCCGACGTTTTAAACCGAAAAATCGTGGATGATACCGTAAAGGGAAATCGTTCACTTTCGGGCGGACGCGTGCAGTCGGTTGCGCTTCGTTTAATCGTTGAGAGAGAACGTGAAATTCAAGCTTTTGTGCCTCAAGAATACTGGAATTTGACGGTAGAACTTCAAGACCTTGCAAAAAAACACGCAAGCTTTAAGGCGTTGCTTGAAAAGAAAGGCAACAGAAAATATAAACCTTCTTCCGCAGAAGAAACGCAGGCGGTACTCGCTGCGCTTGCAAACGGCGAATATACCGTTTCCAAAGTCAAGAAATCAATCATGAAAACGCACGCGCCTGCGCCGTTTACGACGAGCTCGCTTCAACAGGACGCCTCTACAAAACTCGGCTATACCGCGCCTGAAACTATGAGCCTTGCGCAACATTTATACGAAGGTATCGGCACGGAAAACGGCGATCATATCGCGTTTATTACCTATATGAGAACGGACTCCGTCCGCGTATCCAAGGAAGCGCAGGAAAAGGCGCTTGCAAGGATTCGCATGGTATATGGCGAAGAATACGCGCCTGAAAAGCCGAATTATTACGCGACGAAAAAGGGAGCGCAGGACGCGCACGAAGCAATCCGTCCCATCGACTTGGAAATGACACCTGATCGCGCGAAAAAATTACTGGACAAAAAACACTATTCGCTCTATAAGCTCGTATATGAGCGTTTTCTTGCTTCGCAGATGGCGGAAGCGAGATACAACAGTATGCAAATGGAAGTGGATAATTCGGGGTACGTGTTCAAAACGAGCGGAAAGGTAATGCTTTTCCCCGGGTTTACGGCAGTATATCAAGACGTATTCACGAAGAAAGAGGACGAAGACGAAATTTCTTCAAGCAAGCTTTTGCCCGATTTGAACGAAGGGGATCTCTTGAATGAGATTTCCATGCAAAAGGAGCAAAAATTCACCAAGCCGCCCCTTCGTTATACCGATGCTTCGCTTGTTAAAACGATGGAAGAAAAGGGGATTGGCAGACCGTCCACGTACGCGACTATTATCTCTAAGCTCAACCAAAAATACGTGAAAAAAGAAGGGAAGTACATGATTCCCAACGAAGTGTCCTACGAAGTTGTAGATATGCTCGTTAAATGCTTTGCGGACGTTATGGACGTAGGCTTTACCGCAGGTATGGAAAACAAGCTCGACGACATCGAAGAAGGTGGCGTAGATTGGCATAATGTCATTTCCGATTTCTATCCCGGTTTTGAAAGAAACATTCGCGGCGCGGCGAGCTACGGCGACGAACAAACGGAAAGCATTTGTAGTAAATGCGGGCATTTTATGATCAGAAGAACGGGTAAATTTGGTAAATATTTGGCTTGCTCGAACTACCCCGAATGTCATAATATCGTCAGCGACGCCAAGGAAGAAATTTCCGCGGTGCATTGTCCGAAATGCGGCGAAAATATGGTTGTACGCCGTGGTAAGTTCGGAAAATTCCTCGCTTGCCCGAACTATCCGAACTGTCAATCAACGTTGCCTATCGTGGAAGACAGCGATTCTAAATTCATCGGCAAATGTCCCGAGTGCGGTAACGCTATGACCGAGCGTAAATCGCAAAAGGGCAAAGTATATTATAGCTGTTCAAGCTACCCCGGCTGTAAATTTATGAGCTGGGATATCCCCACGGGCGAGCGTTGTGAAAAATGCGGAAGCCCCTTGGTTCAATCGGCAAGAGGGGTTGTAAGATGCTCGAATAAGGAATGTATCGAAAAGGAAAAAGCGGACGCGAAGTCGGCGAAAAACAGTAAAACTTCTCGCTCGAAAACGTCCAACTCGGCAAAATCTGCAAAGAAATCCGCGCCCGTACAATTTGACGACGAGTTCAATCCCCCGCGTTTAATGGAAGAACCCATCTATTTCGGATATGAGGACGTCGGCAATGATTGACGGAAATGAAGTCGTAGTCGTAGGCGGCGGACTTGCGGGAAGCGAGGCAGCGTATTACCTTGCTAAAAACGGCGTTAAAACGACGCTTATCGAGATGAAACCGCAAAAGTTCTCGCCTGCGCATGAAAGCGTTAATTTTGGCGAACTCGTTTGCTCAAACTCTTTAAAGAGCAACGATTTCACCAACGCTTGCGGATTATTAAAGCAAGAAATGCGGATTTTGGGCTCGCTCACTATGCGCGCCGCGGAATACGCGAAAGTGCCAGCGGGTTCTGCGCTTGCTGTTGATCGTGACAAATTTTCGGCGTTTATCACCAAAGAACTTGAGTCTTGTGAAAATCTTACCATTGAGAGAAAGGAAGTAAAATCGCTCTCGGAAATATTAGAGAATGGGGGCAGGTATGCGATTATCGCGACGGGCCCGCTCACTTCGGACGAGCTTTCCGCGGATATTTCCGCGACCTTTGGTAAACTCAATTTTTACGATGCGTCCGCGCCTATCGTTTCGGCGGAGAGTATTGACGAGAACGCTTCGTTTACGGGGGATAGATACGGCAAGGGTACGGGCGATTATATCAATTGCCCTATGAACAGGGAAGAATATTACGCGTTTGTAGATGCGCTTTTGAGTGCGGAACGAGCACATTTGCACGAGTTTGAAAAGGGCGAAATCTTTGAAGGCTGTATGCCGATTGAAGTAATGGCGTCAAGGGGGAAAGACACCTTGCGCTTTGGTACGCTTAAGCCCGTAGGGCTCACGGGCGAGGACGGAGTACGCCCGTTTGCCGTGTTGCAGCTTCGTAAAGAAAACGAGCTGGGTACGGCGTATAATCTCGTGGGTTGTCAAACGAATTTGAAATTCCCTGAGCAAAAGCGGGTATTTTCCATGATTCCTGCCCTTAAAAACGCGGATTTTTTACGCTATGGCGTTATGCATAGAAATACGTATATTCACGCGCCGAGTGTTTTAAACGCCGATTTTTCGGTTAAGAATAATCAAAGGCTGTATTTTGCAGGGCAAATTACGGGCGTTGAAGGGTACGTGGAAAGCGCGGCGAGCGGGCTTTTAGTGGCTGTGCATCTTTTGGACAAGCTGACGGGCAAAATTCGTGCGTTGGACGGAGAAACCATGAGCGGCGCGTTGGAGCGTTACGTTTCCACGCCAAATAAGGATTATCAACCCATGAACGCGAATTTTGGGATCATCAATCCTATGCCAATGCGGATTAAGGATAAAAAGGAGCGATATACCGCGCTTGCAAACCGAGCGCTTGAGAAAATGCAAGCCTTTAAAGAACTTGGAGAAATCCAAGACAGCTAAGGAGTAAAAGTATGATAGAATTTAGAGGAACGACTATTTGTGCAGTCAAGAAAAACGGCGTAACGGCGATTGCCGGCGACGGACAAGTGACGATGGGCGAGTCGGTTATTTTCAAAAACACAGCGGTAAAGGTAAGACGTATTTACGGCGGAAAGGTTATTTTGGGCTTTGCGGGATCTGTAACCGACGCCTTTTCCCTGACGGAAAAATTCGAGGGAATGCTCAACAAATTTTCGGGGAATTTAATGCGTTCGGCAGTCGAGCTTGCGGAACTTTGGCGCAGTGATAAAATCGGTAGAAAGCTCGACGCAATGATGATTACCGCCGATGAAAATACCTTACTTATTCTTTCCGGTACGGGTGAAGTTATTGAGCCTGACGGTGGAGTGTGCGCAATCGGAAGTGGCGGAAATTACGCGCTCGCAGCCGCTCGCGCGCTCTATCAAGAAACGGACTACGACGCAGAAACTATCGCAAAAAAGGCACTTAAAATTGCTTCGGAAATTTGCGTATTCACCAACGACAATATTCGTTGTGAAAAGGTGGGCGAGAGTGAAAATCTCGTACCTGCTATCGACAAATCGAAGAAAACGGAGGTGAAATAATGGATTTATCACCTAAGCAAATCGTAAATAGATTAGACAAATACATTATCGGCCAAGACGATGCGAAACGCGCGGTTGCAATCGCGCTTAGAAACCGTTACCGTCGCGCGCAGTTGCCTAAGGAGATTCGTGAAGAAATCACGCCTAAAAACATTATTATGAAAGGTCCCACGGGTGTTGGTAAGACGGAGATTGCTCGTCGTCTTGCAAAGCTTGTAAAAGCCCCATTCGTGAAAGTGGAAGCTACCAAATACACGGAAGTAGGGTACGTTGGGAAAGACGTTGAAGGCATGATTCGCGACCTTGCGGAATGTGCGTATAGGCTTGTGAAATCGGAAAAGGAAGAAGAAGTTAAGGCGAAGGCTACCTCGGCGGCGGAAAAGAGAATACTCCGCGCGCTTATCGAAGTGAAAAAGGACGAAAAGGGAGAAACCGCAAAAGAGGTTTTTGAAGCGAATTTGCTCGACGGTTTGAGAAAGGGCGCGTACGATAATCTTGTCATTGAAATGGAAGTTGTAGATACTCCGCAACAAATGGAGCTCGTTCCAGGCGGCGCGGCAATTTCAATCGGTAATATTTTCGGCGATATGTTCCAAGGTAAAAAGAAAAGACGCAAACTTACCGTACGTGAAGGTATGGAAATCGCGCTTGCGGAAGAGGCGGATAAGCTCGTTGACGAAGACGCTGTGAAGGCGGAAGCAATTTATAGAGCTGAAAACGACGGAATTGTTTTTATTGACGAAATTGATAAAATTGCAGGCAAGGGCAATCGGAACGGCGCGGACGTTTCTCGTGAAGGCGTACAAAGAGATATTTTGCCTATCGTTGAAGGTTCGACTGTCGTTACGAAATACGGTCCTATTAAGACGGATTTCATATTGTTTATAGCGGCAGGTGCTTTCCACGTCGCAGCGATTGAAGATTTAATCCCCGAATTGCAGGGCAGATTCCCCGTATCCGTTGAACTTAAAAGCTTGACGAAAGAGGATTTTGTGCGGATCTTGACGGAAACGGAAAACTCGCTGACCTTCCAGTACGGACAACTTTTGAGCGTTGACCATATCGACTTGAAATTCGACGCGGGCGCGATTGAAAGAATCGCGGAAATATCCGTTGAACTTAACGCGACGAGCGAAGATATCGGCGCAAGACGTTTGCATACGGTTATGGAATATTTGCTCGAAGATATTTCCTTTAATGCAGGCGGCGGGGATTACCCCACGTTCACGCTGAATATCGACAAGAAATACGTGGACGAGCATTTGAAGAAATTGACGGGAGACCGCAATTTAAAGAAATACGTTTTGTAAACAAGAAAAAATAAAAACGAGGCAGGCAGGTATGCGTTGAACATAGTGGCTTGACCTTAAAACAGAAGGAAAATTATGATAAACATACCCAAGGGAACAAAAGACGTTTTACCGCAGGACTCGTACAAATGGCAATACGTGGAATCCGTTGCGAGAGAAGTTTCTAAAAAATTCAATTTAAAAGAAATTCGTACGCCGACGTTTGAGCATACGGAATTATTCTTGCGCGGTGTTGGAGATACGACGGATATTGTCACGAAAGAAATGTACACCTTCCGCGACAAAGGCGATCGATCGATTACTTTAAAGCCGGAAGGAACGGCGGGGGCGGCGAGAATGTTCATTGAAAACGGACTTGCCGGCGGTGTACTTCCACAAAAAATGTATTATATCACACCTGCTTTCCGTTACGAAAGACCGCAAGCGGGCAGACTGCGCGAATTTCATCAATACGGCGTGGAAATTTTCGGCGCGAAAGGCGCGGATACAGACGCGGAAGCGATTATGGTTGCGGATAGCTTACTTAAAAAGCTTGGTTTGCAAGTGAAGTTGTACATTAACTCAATCGGCTGCCCCACCTGCAGAGCAAATTACAATAAGGCGTTGAAGGAATTTTTTGCGCCGCACTTGGAAGAACTTTGCTACGATTGTAAAACCCGTTTTGAGAAAAATCCTTTAAGACTTCTTGACTGTAAAGAGGAAGCATGCAAGAAAATCAACGTCAACGCTCCGTCCATTTTAGACAGTCTTTGCGAGGAGTGTTCCGCGCATTTTGAAGAGCTTAAAGACTACTTAAAATTATCTGAAATCGACTATGAAATCAATCCCAGAATCGTGCGCGGTTTGGACTATTACACCCGTACCGTGTTCGAGTTTGTTTCGACGTCTATCGGCGCGCAAGGCACGGTTTGCGGTGGGGGCAGGTATGACGGATTGATAAAAGAACTGGGCGGAAACGCTGTTCCCGCAGTAGGTTTTGCAGTGGGAATCGAACGTCTTTTGATGCTCATGGAAAACGTAGGAGCGCGTATGCCTGAAGAACAAAAACCTACGGTATATTTTGCTGGTATGGATAACGCGTGCAGGAAAAAGGCGTTTGAGCTTTGCGCAAAACTTCGTAAGGTGGGCGTGATTACGGAAACCGATCACATGGAACGTTCGATTAAGGCGCAGTTTAAATACGCTGATAAATTAGGTGCGAAATACGTGGCGGTAATCGGCGGAAACGAGCTTGAACAAGGCGTAATGAACGTAAAATGTATGGCAACGGGGATGAGCGTAAGCGTTGCTTTTGCGGACGTTGAAGCATACTTTTTAGGAAAATAATCAAAACTGAGTAAGGAGGAAAAAAATATGGTAAAACACGTAACGAAAAATGAATTTGAAGAAATATTAAACGCAGGCAAACCTGTATTTTGTGATTTTTGGGCAAGCTGGTGCGGACCTTGCAGAATGTTAGGACCTGTATTCGAAGAGCTTTCGGAAAAATACGAAGGCAAGGCTGAATTTGTAAAAGTAAACGTGGACGAGGAAGAAGAACTTGCAATGAAATACCGCATTAGTTCTATTCCCAACGTTATCGCGTTCAAGGGCGGACAACCGGTGGATAGCAGTCTTGGTTTCGTACCTGCCTCGGCTCTCGAACAATTTATCGAAGAAAATCTTTAATAAAACAACGGCGACGGAAATTTCCGTCGCCGTAAATATTTTGAATAAATAAAATTTTCGTTTATACCTCAAATGGTTCGCCTGTTTGCAAATCTTTCCAAATTAAGCTTTCTCCGTCGAAAATTATGCAGGAATGCGGGGTGTTTGCTTTGGGCAGAGCAACCGAACCGCAGTTTGCGTACGTTGCGCCGCTTTCTAAAATTTTCAACGCGGGCTCGTGGAAATGTCCGTTTACAAACAAGTCGCCGCTTGAAAGGGGCGGGGTATTATCCGCGCTCCAAAGGTGTCCGTGGGTAGCATGTATGCGTTTACCGTTCCAAAGCACGACTCCGCTATCTGCGAGCATGGGAAAGTCAAGGACCATTTGATCAACTTCGCTGTCGCAGTTTCCGCGCACGCAAATAAGTTTTTCTTTAATTGCGCTAAGCATTTTTGCCACTTCCATAGGCGCGTAGCCGTCGGGCAAAGGGTTTCTCGGGCCGTGGTAGAGCAAATCACCGAGTAAAAGTAAGTTTTTTGCGCCTTCCCTTTCAAAAAGTTCAATGAGTTTTTGGCACCAAAACGCCGAGCCGTGAATATCGGAAGCAATAATAAGTTTTTCCTTCATCTCGTACCTGCCTATTAGAAAATGAATTTAACAACGTCGATATGTTCGTCGGCAAGGGCAGTTTTTCCCGCTTTTTCCGCGTATTCTTTCAAGAGAGCGGGAAGCTTTTCTTCAGGAGAATAGCGGAAAGAGAATTGAGAAAAGTTGATTACTTTGTTTGCAAGAATGTTGATTGCCGTAGAGATATATTCTCTGCATTCGGTAACGCCGGTAATGGTGACGTTTCTACGCATTGCGTTCTGGAGATTGACGTTGAGCGTTTTTTCGTCGCGAGAACAAAACGCCACGCGCGCGCCGTTTGCTACGTGCGCAAAAATTGCAGACGGTTCGCTGGGATTGTTGAATGCAAGATATACCGCGCCTTCCGCAAGCTTTCCGCCCGTTACGCGCAAGACGTTTTCGTGTAAATTTTCATCGTTGGGGAAGGTATAGTAAATACCGCTCTTCTTTGCGATTTCAAGCCTTGCCGCATTGTTGTCAGCGAGAATGGGTACGAACCTATGATAGATCAAAATTTGGCAAAGAATATTTCCGTATAAACCGCCGCCAAAGACCAAGACGTGCTGTCCGATAGAGAGATTGAGTTCGTCAACGATTTTTTCCGCAAAAGCGACGGGATCGATTAAAAACGCTGCTTCGTCGGAAACGGACGAGGGGAGCGTGTACGCGTCGTCGTTGGTTGTGAGCGCAAAATCGCGATAAAAACCGTCCACGTCTTTTCCTGCAAATTCAAAGCCGAGCTCGGAAAGCTCGTTTTCAAAACTGGGGGAAAGATATACTCTCTCGCCGCGGTTTAAAAAGCTATCTTCGCCCGTTTCGGTAATTTGACCGATGGCAAATCTGCCAGGGACAATGGGGTATTTTACCCGCGTCGAACCGCAAAATATCGCAGCGTCCGAATCACAAACGAGCGCTTTCGTAATCTTGACTTTTGAGAGCCCTGCGGATATTTTCAAATCGTCCGTAGTTTGACGTTCGAGGGTATTTGGTGTTGTGAGTTTCCAAGTTTTCATAAAAAATCCTTTAAATGTGGTAAGCGGAATATTCGCAGTGTAATAAAACCGCTAAAAAAGCTAAAAAATCACTTTAAAAAGTTCTTATAGAACAAGTATAAAGCATTTTTTTGAAATTTGCAAGTATTTTTTCTATTTTTATGCAAAAATAGTTGACGAGTAAGAAAAAAAGGGGTATAATTGATAACGTACGAAACGGTGAGCAAAAGGTAGCCGTTTTTTAGTACGGTATTATCTATTGAAAAATAACAGCGAGGTGAAAAATATGAAAGCTGAAATACATCCCAAATATCACGAAGTAACTGTGACTTGCGCATGTGGTGCTACTTTCAAAACCGGTACGACCAAAGACGGCGACGTAATGAAAGTGGATATTTGCAGTAACTGCCACCCCTTCTTTACGGGCAAGCAAAAGTTAGTTGATACCAGTGGACGTATCGACAAATTCAAGAGAAGATACGGCTTATAAGGTACGCAAGTTGGGCTTAAGGGGAGTTCCTTTAAGCCCTTTTAAACACAAAAAAACGTTAAGATTCTAAACCTTAAGGACTATTTTTATGCGCTTTACGCATATTTTTTTACCAAATAAAGGGATTTTAGGGCTTTGTAAAAGAATATAGATAATTTTAGGGAAACGTTGATTAAAAAAGACAGAAAAACGAACGAAAGGACGTTTCCATGGTTATAATTTACCGAATAGTTCGACGGCGAGTAAATAATATTATGAGTAAAAAGAAAGAATTAAAACCGAAAAAGCATTGTACCTACATTGGCGGTCAAGCCGTAATGGAAGGGGTTATGATGCGCGGAAAACGCTCGATGGTTATGGCGGTTCGCGATCCAGACGGGAAAATCCAGATTGAATCCGAACGCATTACACCGCTCGAGGAACAGAAAAAATTTAAACGCTTGCCCTTTGTACGCGGCGTAGTGAGCTTTGTGAATTCGCTTATTGTGGGGAATAAGGTAATCATGCGTAGTGCGGACGTTGCCCTGCCTGAAGAAGAACAGACAACGAAGGCGGAAAAATGGCTCGCGGAGAAACATAAAATCGACTTAAACGCTATGCTTGACGTGATTGCAACCACGCTTGGAATCCTGCTTGCGCTGATCATCTTTATTTGGTTACCGCAGTTTATTACCGGCGCGCTCGGTATTGAAAAGAGCGCAAAGGGTTGGGAAGGGTTCTGGTTCAATCTCGCTGAAGGTGGGGTTAGAATGGCGATTTTCGTGCTCTACGTGGTACTGATAGGGATTATCCCGTCCATGCAACGCGTATATATGTGTCACGGCGCTGAACATAAGACGATTACCTGTTATGAAAAGGGCAAGGAATTGACGGTAGAAAACGTACGCTCCTGCGCGCGTGTGCACGACCGTTGCGGTACTACCTTCTTGTTCCTTACAATGCTCGTGAGTATTTTGGTCTTTTCCCTTGCAAACGTTGTTGCTGTAAAATGGATTTACACGGACGTTGCGTGGGTTAATTCGTTGATTAGAATGGCGTTTAAGTTATTGTTATTACCCGTAGTGGCAGGCGTATCGTATGAATTGTTGCGCGCGCTTGCAAAAACGGACAGTAAGCTTTTATGGATTTTTAAAGCGCCCGGGTTATTGCTGCAAAAGTTGACCACGCGCGAACCTGATGACGAGATGATTGAATGCGCGATTGCGGCGTTTGATCTCGTTATGAAAATGGACGCCGATCCCACTATTCCCGAGCGTACCTTTGCAACGCCCGGAAAAATGAGCGATTTGCTTGAAAATAGCAAAAAACGTTTCAAAAATCACGGCATCGACGAAGATGAAGCGGAATGGATTTTCTCTATCACGCTCTCTATTCCCAAGAGCGCGGTTGCGACGGAAGAACGCATTTTGAAATTGGCGCAGGTAAAACAAATCATAGATATCGTAGATGAGCGCTTGACGGGCAGGCCGCTTTGGTATATTATCGGCGACACCAGTTTTTGCGGATATACCATCAAGGTGGACGAGCGAGTTCTTATTCCCCGTCCTGAAACGGAAGAGCTTGCTATGCTCGTTGTGAACGCGGCGGAGGCGGGCAATAAAATTCTCGATCTTTGCACGGGCAGCGGCGCGCTTGCGATTGCTATTTTCAAAGAGCTTGAAAAGGACGGCAGAAAAGCTGACGTTACCGCGGCGGATATTTCCCCCGACGCTTTGGAACTTGCAAGAACGAACGCGGCAATTAACGGCGCGGATATTCATTTCATAGAATCGGATATGTTCACGAAAATCCGCGAACGCTATAATATTATCGTATGCAATCCACCCTATATTCCGACGAAGACAATTGAAACTTTGCAAACGGAAGTGAAGGACTTTGAGCCTCGCATCGCGCTTGACGGCGGCGAAGACGGTTTGGATTTCTACCGCATTATTGCAGAAAAGGTCAACAAAAATCTTGCGCGCGGCGGTATGCTGATTATGGAAGTCGGCGAAGGCGAAGCGGAAGAAGTTGCGCAGATGTTTAAATATTGTGATTACGCGATGATTATAAAAGATCAATACGACAAAGACAGATTTGTAAAAATTATCATTTAAAAACGTCACGAGATTAGTCAAATTATGAACGAGCGCGCTTACGTGCGCTCGTTTTTCAAAAGGGCAGGTATGCGTTGAATCAAATTTACGTTGATAAAAATAGGAGGGAGTATGTTTAATAAGCTGAACGAAATTTTAAAACGTTACGAGTTTTTATCCGAAGAGCTTTCTAAAAATGAAATTATCGCGGATATGCCTACTTGGCAAAAATATTCCAAAGAACAAGCCGATTTAACGGAAACGGCGGACGCTTATAAAAACTATCTCAGTATTGAAAAGGAAATGAACGACGCCTTTGAAATAGCGGAGCTTGAAACGGACGCGGAAATGCGAAAAATGCTCACGGACGAAGGCTACGATTGCAAAGAACGCCTTGCAAAACTCAAAGACGAATTAAAGATTTTGCTTTTGCCTAAGGACAAAAACGACGATAGAAGCTGTATTTTGGAAATCCGCGCGGGTACGGGTGGCGAAGAAGCTGCCTTGTTTGCAGGGGTGCTGTGCCGCATGTACGCAAACTATTGCGCTTCTCACCGTTTGAGAATGGAACAGGTGGAAATGAACGGTACGGAGCTTGGCGGAATTAAAGAAGCTATTTATAGTGTTACGGGCTCGGGAGCGTATAAAAAACTCAAATACGAAAGCGGCGTACACCGCGTTCAACGCGTACCTGCTACTGAGACACAGGGTAGAATCCACACTTCAGCGGCAACGGTTGCCGTGCTTCCAGAAGCGGAAGAAGTGGAAGTGGAGATCAATGAAAAGGATATCCGCTTGGATATTTTCCATTCGGGCGGTGCCGGCGGACAAAACGTTAATAAAGTTGCTTCGGCGGTGCGTATTACGCACTTCCCCACGGGGATTGTAGTACAATGCCAAGACGAAAGATCTCAGCTCAAAAATAAAGAACGCGCTTTTAAAGTGTTGCGTTCGAGAATTTACGATTACTATAACGGCAAGAACAATAAAGAACGCGAAGAAAACCGCCGTTCTCTTGTCGGAAGCGGGGATAGGAGCGAGCGTATCCGTACCTATAATTTCCCCCAAAGCCGTGTAACCGATCATAGAATCGGGCTTAGTCAATATAATCTTGAAGCCTTTATTATGGGAGATATTGATTCCATGGTGGAAGCGCTCACAATTGCGGATAGAGAGGCAATGCTTTCCTCAAGCGAGAATTAAACGATATAAAAATAGCATTAAAATCACCCGACCGTTTTTCTCGGTCGGGTGATTTTTTAGGAATCGTCTTCAAAATGAAGACCAAAGGGGCAAATTTAACAAGTTTAAACACTTTCAGGGCGGATGCATTCTCCGCTTTCCGCGCTTTGAAAGATAATGAAAAAACCTACCTTATCGTTAAAGAGTGAAAGAGGCACAAAAGTGCAAACGTCCTTGATTTCGTCGGGCGGGCTTTCGCTGTTTTCCGCCGGTAAAGCATAGCAAATATATTTTGCGCGCCACTCTTCGTAGATAATACCTACCAAATACTCGGGTGCGCCTTCTTCGCCTTTTACGCGCACCCATTCGCTGCAATGAAAGACGCCGTTTAACGTCTCGTCCTTGGGGTATTTTTTAAAGAGTTCGTCTATTTCTTCTTTGACGGTGAGGTAATAGCCGTCGGGGTTAGTTGCAAACGGGTGGAGTATGCTTTGAGTATCGACATCTTCTGTAAGGTTCTGCCCGTTTTTGTTGAATTGCGTTTTAATTCCGCCTTCAGCTTGTGCATTTTCGCGATTTTTTGAATAGAGCTTGCGTTCATAGTCTTCTTCCTCGTTTGAATAATAGTTTTGCATTGCCATACGCTCGTCGTCATATTTTCCTTGCTGTGAAGAAAACGTATTAGCCGACGCGTTTGCAGTTTGCTTTTCACTGAGTTGCTTGCTTGCTGAAAGTTCTTCTTCAGAGGGGAGTTTATAGCCCTGTTTTGCGATTGCGCTTTGGCTGGAAATATCGCTTGAATTCGTACCTGCCCCCTTATTTTTACGATCAGGGAAAGCGGTTTCAAGGATTTTTTTGAAGGAATATTGCCTATCTCCGTTTACGCCGTAAGCAATCGGCAAAACTTCGTTTTTAACAAAACAGATAACGGCGCAAAACCCCAAGCTCAAATCAAGTTTGGAAATAATATTAAAGAAACTTTTTCCGCGCAAGGGCAACAGTTCGGTATTCCCGAACGCGTCGCAAAGCAGACAATAATATTCGCCTGCGGATAGGGGCGCGAAGTTAATAATGGAAGCTTCTACGGACAAATTTTTTGCGTATTGCTCGATTTTCACAATTCCCGAAAGCGTTTTTCCGTCGCCTGAAAAACCTTGCTTTATCTGCCGTAAAATGCAACTTTTTTTTATGTAGGTCATAGTTTGCCTCGTAATGTTTATAATGTTATGATACCTTTATAAATACATTATATTCTCATAACAACGTCGATTTTTAGGAAAAGTTGCCGAAAAAACATATTCTTTGCAGATTTTCCCTTTTGGTTTTACGTGACGTTGGTATAACGGGAGAAAAAGTTGTCCGATTTTTATAAAATTTCAAATATTTCTTGACGATAGGGCAATTTTTGCGTATAATAGTAGTATGATAAAGCGTAAGCGCAGAATGCAATAAGCATACAAGAAAAGGGAGTAACGAATGAACGAATTTGAAATAGCGTTATTAAAATACGATAAAAAGTCATGGTCGAAGAGCGCGCTGCTCGGTTTCATTATCGGGCTTGCGGTAATCGTACCGGGGATTAGCGGTTCAACGGTTGCGATTATTTTTAAGTTATACGATCAATTCATCTACGCAATGGGGAATTTGCTCAAGGATTTTAAACGTTGCTTTAAATTTTTATTGCCTATAGGCTTGGGCGCAGTGGTAGGGATAGTGTTCGGGTTCTTTGCCGTGAAAGGTTTGGTGGATGCTTTTCCGTTCGCGGTAGTTTGTTTGTTCTCGGGTTTGATGCTCGGCGCGTTTCCTGCCGTGAAGGACGAGCTGAAAGGAGCGAAAATGACGCCGCTTCGGCTTGCGTTGCTTGGTATAGGCGTTCTTATCCCCATAGCCGTGGGTGTTACGTCGGCGTGGATATACAGCAAAACGCCCATGCCCCTTTCCGACTACTCGTTACGTTACGGTGAAACGTACAATCAATTTTCCGAGCTGAACTACCGAATTTTTTTGGCGCTTCCCGTAGGATATATTTTAGGGATTACGCAAATAGTTCCGGGGTTAAGCGCGAGCGCGCTTTTGATGTCGCTTGGCTGGTTCAACGATCTTATCCATAGTGTAAGCCTTACCTTTTGGTCGCAAAATCCCGTTGTTTTCGTGTATTACCTTGCACTTGGAGTTGGGTTTATAGGCGGGCTTTTGTCCTTTTCAAAAATACTCGCTGTCTTATTCCAAAAAGCGCGTTACGGCGCATACTCGGTTATCGTTGGATTATCTTTCGGCTCAATCGTATCCATGTTCTTCAACGGGGATATTTTAGCGGTGTACGCGACGTGGCAAAACGGCGCGGACTGGTTGGAGATCGGAATGGGGGTAGCGTTGTTTGTGGTTGGAGTAGTCGAGTCCTATCTACTCGTGCGTTTTGAACGTAAAAAGGACAATGAGAAATGAAATTGAACTTTAGGGACTTTGGGAAAAAACTACGCGATTTCTTTTCTCGTCGCGGCTATACGTGCGATTGTTGCGGCGCGGAAATTTTTGATTATCCAAACCGCCGTATTTGCGACGATTGCGACGCTTTGATTGTACAAGAATATCCGCGTTGCGCGAAATGCGGCAGAAAAACGGTAACGCAAGGCGTTTGCTTGACTTGCAAAAGAGAACTCCCGTCCTTTGACGTTGGGATGTCGCCGTTCGTTTACGAAGGTATGTCTGCGGCGATGATAAATCGCTTTAAAAATAGAGAAAGGCATCTTTCGGCATTCTTTTCCGAACGTATGTCGAAAATGCTTAAGGAAAGCGGACTTTTCTCGCAAGATTTACTTATTGTATGCGTGCCTATGACGAAGGATAAGCGTTTGAAGCGCGGATATAATCAAGCCGAGGAGCTTGCAAGGGGGATTTCGAGCCTGTTAGGGCTTACCTTTGACAGCGAAGTGCTTGAAAAACGCAAGGAAACGTTAGAACAAAAGCATTTGACGAAAAAGGAACGTCAAGAAAACGTAAAAACGGCGTTTTTTGTACATAAACGAGTGTTGGTGCGCGGTAGAGATATATTGCTCATCGACGATATTATGACGACGGGTTCTACGGGCAGCGCTTGTGCGAGAGTATTAAAAAACGCTGGCGCAAATAAGATAATTTTCCTGACCGCAGTTTCTTTAAAAGAATTAAAATGAATAGGGCAGGTATGCGTTGAAACTATTTAGCGCACGTCTTTAAGATAAAAAAGAGCCCCTCCAAAAGTTGAGGAAACTTTTGGAGGGGCGATATTTATTTTATAAAATGGAACTTTTTGAAATATTTTAAACGAAGGGATGTTCCGCCTTGATAACGGCAAAACAATTCTCGTTTTTTTCCTTGATTTTTTGCGCCACCAGCCGCGCGGCTGTTTCTTCGTCGCCCTTATAATCCACAGGGATTACAAGGTCAAAGATAAGGTTGGTATATTTATCGCCCTTGGTCATTCTAAAATCATGGAGAGTAAAGCTTTCGTCAATTTCATTCATACAAGAGATGGCAAACGCGCGCATTTCATTGACTTCTTCGTCATTGACGGCGATGGGATCGAGATGTATGGTAACGATTGTTCCAAACTGTTCGTGCATATCCCGTTCCACTTGATCGATAATTTCATGCGCGATATTGACGTTGAAATCGGACGGAATTTCCGCGTGGAAAGACATGATTTGTCTGCCAACGCCGTAGTCGTGGACCATAACGTCGTGGATTCCCACAATTTCAGGGTAATTTTTAACAAACTCATAAACGCTATCGACAAACTCTTTTGTGGGAGGAGTGCCGAGAAGTAAATCAATCGTTTCCTTTGCAGAATTTATTCCCGCGTAAATGATGAGTCCCGCAACGAGAAGCCCTGCATAGCCGTCGATGGCGAGATTGAAGTACTTTGCAACAATTGCTGAAATTAAGACGACAGCGGTTGCAAAACAGTCGGACAAGCTGTCCTTAGACGCCGATTTGAGCGCGGTTGCATTGATTTTTTTGCCGATATGATTATAGAAGAAATATAGCCAGCACTTGACAGCGATAGATAGTCCGAGCGCGATATACGTAACCGTTTGCACGGTGGGAAGAACGGGGTTAAGTATTTTATCGAACGAGCTTGTCAATAGCTCGAATCCAACCAAAATAATCAGCATATCCACAATAAAACCGGTGACGTATTCCATTCTGCCGTGTCCTAAGGGGTGTTCCTTATCGACGTGTTTTGCGGAAAGCCGAAATCCGATTAAGGCGACGACGGACGAGCCTGCGTCGGAGATATTGTTAAACGCGTCCGCGATAATTGCGACGGAAGCGGAAAGCAGACCTACGACAAGCTTTAAAGCGAAAAGTAAAAAGTTTACCACAATTCCCGTAATGCCCGCGAGCGAGGCGTATGCCGAGCGCACGTTTTTATCCGAGAGATTATCTTTATTTTTGATAAAGAGCTTGATTAGAAATTTTGTCATAAGCACCTCACGTCGATTGTTTTTTATATTCGTACATTCGATAAAGCTTCTTGGAGAAATTACCTGCAAACAGTTTTTTGAACGTAAATTTTTCCGCGCCTTTAAGCTCGTTTATCAGCGAAACGGGCGTAAGCTCTCGATGCTGAACAAATTGAATAGCCGTATCTAAAAGAATACGCGTTGGCTCGTTCAAGCCGTACATGGTATGCGCGCTGACCTCGTTTACGGGGTTTTTATATTTGGAAATTTTCGCGCCGAATTCGGTATATACGTCAACGAGAAGGGAAATCTCGGAAAACTTCTTGTCAAGAGTGCGGAAAAGTTTGGATAAATCTTCGTTCGTTAAGTACATGGCTACCCCTTCCATGATGACAATCGCCTTTTTAGAAGGGGGGAGTTCGTTGAGGCAGGACTCGGATTTCAAATCAGCGCCAAGCATACGGTAGTGCGGCGTTTCTTGGAAATATTTTTTGCGTTCTTCAATTACTTGGGGGAAATCCACGTCAAACCATGAGCAGTTTGGAAATTGTGCGGCGTTTACGCGCATCACGCGGCTATCCAGTCCGCAACCCAAATGTAAAACGGTATATTCTTCTTGGTTGTTATTAAGGTGTGAAAGCACAAATTCATCAAAAACCTTTGCGCGCATACTCATATAGTAAGCAAGCCATTTCGAACGGGATTTTCGTTTGAGGGCGAACTGAATTTCTTGCCAAATTTCTTCCGCTTTTTTGTCGTGTAAAATCACGCCCTTGGCGCTCACAACGGCTTTTCCGTAGAGGGGAATGTATAACGTTTTGTTGATTTCATTCATAAAAATTCTCCTTTTTACGAAACAAAAAACCGACTTTTCCGTATAAGTATATTATACGCTGAAAAAGTCGGTTTTGTCAACTTTATTTAAGAAATATAAAAGATAAATTTACTCTTCTTGCTTTTCCGAATTTGCTTTTGCTTCTTCGCGGGCTTTCTTCATTTCCGCAGCTTTAACGATTGCATAGTTGCAAGCCTTAACGCTTACGATAATTAAGCCGATAACGACGAAGATTGCAAGCATACCTTGCCAAAGGAAGTTGAGTGCGGGTTCAAGCACCGCCCAGTCCATAGGGTTGAGGTTGTCGAATGCTAATAATGAAAATAAATTAAACATAATTTTTACCTCCTAAAATTAACAGAACGGGCCAAGGATACCGATAATCAAACCGCCGACGATAGCCGAAGCAATTTGACCGGAAACGTTTGCGCCAACAGCGTGCATAAGTAAGTGGTTGCCCGGATCTTCTTTCGTGCCCATTTTTGCAACGACACGCGAAGCCATGGGGAATGCAGAAATACCTGCCGCGCCGAGCATGGGGTTGATCTTTTCTTTCGAGAACAAGTTGATGAGTTTTGCGCACATAACGCCGCCAATCGTATCAAATACGAACGCGAACAAACCAAGAGCCATAATAATAAGCGTTTCAAAGCTTAAGAATGCGTCAGCTTGCATTTGGAAGGAAATGGTGATACCAAGAAGCAAGGTGATGGTGTTCGAGAAAGTCGTTTGCGCGGTTTCGGAAAGCGATTTCAAAACGCCGCATTCACGAAGTAAGTTACCGAACATAAGCATACCGACAAGGGATAACGAGTCGGGCGCAATCAAGCCGGAAACGATGGTAACGATAATGGGGAAGAGAATACGCATAAGCTGAGGAATTTGCTTTGCGTTATATTTCATGCGGATTCTGCGTTCGTTTTTGGTGGTGCACATTTTAATAACGGCAGGTTGCACGATAGGTACGAGTGCCATGTATGAATATGCAACGACCATGATAGGCCCAACGTACTTAGATGCGAGCTGGATAGCAACGAGAATAGCCGTAGGACCGTCCGCGGCGCCGATAATACCGATAGAAGCCGCGTCGTTCAAAGGGAACCCGATCATTGCCGCTAAAATAATGGTAACGAAAATACCGAATTGAGCCGCGCCGCCCAAGATAAAGAGCTTAGGGTTGGTAAGCAGCGGTCCAAAGTCAATCATCGCACCGATACCGATAAAGAGAAGGAGAGGCATAGCCTCACTCGCTTCAATACCGACTTGGAAGAGCGAGGTAATGATACCCAGGTGTTCGCCGTTAGCAGGATCGCCGATGACGGGGGAAAGAGGCAAGTTGACGAGAATTGCGCCAAAGCCCATGGGGAGAAGGAGCGCAGGCTCCATGTCTTTTTTGATTGCAAGGTAGATAAGTACACCGCCGATAATCCACATAGCAATCATTTTAGGGTTGTCGGCAAGCGCTTTAAACCCTTCAAGAAGAAAGTCCATATAAACCTCCAAATTTAATGATTACAAATAATATTATAATATTTTTTCAAATGGTTGTCAAGGAAAATAAATAAAAATAAAAAAGTTAGAAAAAAATCCGAAATCTTATAAAAAAGTGGTGTAATCTTTATAAAAATGCTTGCAAAAAGGGAAAAAATGATATATAATAGATGCTGACTTCGAGCGTTCCGCTGCCTTTTGAATTTGGGCGTGATGAGGAATCACGCAGCGGGTTATGAACGTTTCGTAAATAACGGAGGTAAAGTCATGAAAGGATTGATTGAAGCAATCAACGCTGAAAACCTTAAATCCGAAGTTCCCCAATTCAACGTTGGTGACACGGTTAAAGTAGGTTTCAAAATTATTGAAGGCGGCAAAGAAAGAGTTCAAAACTTCGAAGGCATCGTAATCGCAAAGAGAAACGGTGGTATTTCCGAAACCTTCACGGTACGTCACATTTCCTATGGCGTAGGCGTAGAGAAAACCTATCCTCTTCACTCCCCGAAAATTGCAAGCATCACGGTTGTAAGAAAGGGTAAAGTTAGAAGAGCAAAACTCTACTACTTGCGTGAACGCACCGGTAAAGCGGCTAGAGTTAAAGAAAAGATTTAACTTAAAGCAAAACAAAATGAGAAAGATATACCTGTCCAAAGTCAAGGACAGGTATATTTTTTTTATTCGTTCCCTTTTGAAACGCGGCGCAATACTGCGTTGTCGCTCGGTTCTAAACTGAGCGAGTTGTGTTATCGACTGAATTAAGCAATCATTAGGTTGCGCTTTTACGGACGTTACGTATTGCCGTTAGGCTTATTTTACCAAGGTGTAGGATCGCCGTTTTCGTTATAATGCCAGTATTGACCAAGCATAGTCATTGGCTGAGTTTCTTTGTAATAGTACACTAAACTTGTTAAAGCGGGATTATCTGAACCAATATCAAGAAGCCCAGGGACTATCCCTTGATAATATATACCCGTTAACTTGTTGCAATTAGAGAATGCTTGATCTCCAATCGTACTTACGATAAAGGGAATTACTATACTCGTCAAGCTGTCGCAACCATAGAACGCTTTAACACTAATTGAATTTACGCCGTTGGGAACTACAAATTTCGTTTCTTTTTTACCGATTGCATACTGAATCAAAGTCTTCCCATCTCTGGTATATAAATTTCCATCGATATCCTTATATTTCCTATTCCGTCGAGTAACTGTGATACTCTTCAAGTAACGAGAATTAGAAAACGCAGAATCACCAATCGACGTTACACTTTCGGGAATTATAACACTCTTTAACCATTTACAGCCATAGAACGCAGAATCACCAATTGTAGTTACGCTTTCGGGAATTACAACACTCTTTAACCATTTACAGCCATAGAACGCAGAATCACTAATCGTAATTACGCTTTCGGGAATTATAAATTTTGTTTTCAATTTAGCGGTTGCGTATTGAATCAAAGTCTTTCCGTCTTTGGTGTATAAAGTTCCATCGATATCTTGATACTCGCTATTCCCTTCAGCCACTTTGATGCTTTTCAAATAACGACAATTAGCAAACGCTCCATCGCCAATCGACGTTACACTTTCGGGAATTATTACAGAAACAATGCCTACACCGGCAAAAGCCTTCTTTTTGATGCTTCTTACCGGCAAACCATTATAGGTATCTGCAATCTGCACTTCTGATACTCTACCTTTATATTCCTTCCTAATCGTCTCGCCATTGCGCTCGTATGTTCGCGTATTGGCATAACCTTTTACTTCCGCATACGTGCCGTCCTCAGACGTAGCATATACAACACCTTCTACCCAGGACGGCGGTATAATGTTGCAGGATGCAAACGAAAGCGCGCTCATAATAATCAAAACAAAGGATAAGATGGTCAATAATATTCTCTTTTTCATATAGCACTCCTTTTTAAAGGGAATAATCACTATCAGTATACCACTTTATTTTTGTAAAAGCAAGGGGATATTATTAAATAATAAAAAATAGAGGAAAAAATCTATCGCTATATCACTTGTAAATCGTTTGACAAAACCTCTTTAACGGAGTATAATGAAAACCGTCACGAGCAGACGCTCGTAAAGGAGTAAATTTATGTCTGAAAAATGCACGCATAACTGTTCAACCTGCGGTTCTTCTTGCGGTTCAAGAAAACAGGAAAGTATGCTGAAAGCTCCGCATAAGGAGTCCAATATTAAAAAAGTAATCGGTATTGTCAGCGGTAAAGGCGGGGTAGGCAAGTCTTTAACGACTTCGCTTTTGTCCGCATACGCAAACAAACTCGGCAAGTCCGTGGGGATTATGGACGCGGACGTCACCGGTCCGTCCATTCCGCACATGTTCGGCGTGCACGAACACGCTACGGGCAGTGAAAAGGGTATCGACACCGTTTTGTCGCCGTCAGGAATCCAAATGATGTCTATGAACTTATTGCTGGACAGCGAATCCACGCCTGTCGTTTGGCGCGGTATGGTCATTTCCGGTACCGTTTTACAGTTCTGGACGGACGTAATTTGGCGGGACGTTGATTTATTGTTCATTGATATGCCCCCGGGCACGGGCGACGTGCCTTTGACCGTCTTCCAAAGCATTCCCATTGCAGGGATTGTAATCGTCACTACTCCGCAAGACCTTGTTGAAATGGTTGTGAAAAAGGCGGTAAATATGGCGAATATCATGGGAGTTCCCGTACTCGGACTCGTTGAAAATATGAGCTATTTGCGTTGTCCCGATTGCGATAAAAAGATTGAAGTATTCGGCGCAAGCAAAGCAAAGAAAATTGCGGAAGAATACGGTATCCCTGCGATTGCGCAGCTCCCGTTGGATGCGAATATTTCCAAACTTGCGGATTTGGGCAGAATCGAAGACTACGACACAACGGCTTTTGAGGATATTTTCTCTGTCATCGAAAAAACAGAACGTTTTGATTCAAAATAATTTTACGAATAGAACGACCAAGCAAAGGATATGCTTGGCCGTTTTTTTATGCGCTCTTAAAAAGCCGAACGGCAAGTACCGTCATATCGTCCATAGCCTTTCCGCCGTAAGCGGAAAGCGCGGTGGCAAGAACGTCGTCCGCGAGCTGTTGGGGGTTGGATACGCTTACGTTTTTAAGAGAATCGTAGAGATCGGACGTCGAGCCGAACGCCGAAGTAATCCCATCGCTTAAAAAGAGCAATACGTCGTCTTCTTCAAGGACATGGGTGGCAGTAACGGGATGAAGCGACTCTAAAATTCCCAAGGGAAGTGTTGCGTTTTCAACAATTTTCAGGCTTGTGCCCGAGAGAATAAATCCGCTTGGCGAGCCTATTTTCACGATATCCGCGCGACCTGTGTCGAGATCAACGATAGCTACGTCCACGCAGGCAAAGGTTTCTTCCTTATTAAAAGTGAGCAATTTATTAATGGTAGAAAGCACCGTTTTAGACGGCATTTTCGCGCGGTAAAAGCTTTCAAGGAGAGATATCGTACTCTCGGAAATACGTTTGGCGTATTCACCGCTTCCCATACCGTCGGATAGCGCGACCATGAATTTACGCTCGTCGATTTTGATAACGGAATGGGTATCACCGCTCTTTTCTTCGCCGTACTTGGTAAGGGCGGCAACTCCGAAAGCCGCGTCGTAATTCGGTCTGCGTTTTAAAATACAACAATACTTATCGCGTGAAAGAGAAATGCGTTCGGATAGTATCATGGGCGTTTTAAAAAACGCCGAAGCCACCGCGCCGAGTTTTTTTGCTTTTACCATTCCATAAGTGACGACGGAAAGGATAAAATCCCCGTCTTCGCCAGTGATAAGAATTTCCGAACTTACAATCCCCGCACGAAGCAAAGCGACTGTCAATTCCTTTTCTTTTTGGGAATAGATCGTGATAGGTTCGCTTTGGTCGAGCGCGAGATTTTTTAATATCTCACTTACGCCCTGCGCCTGACCTGCAAGCAGTGCTCTGCCAGCTTGCGCGTTTTCCGCTTCTAACATACATTTTTGGTAATCCACCAAAAGCCGATTGATAGAGCTTAGAATATCGCTTTGCCGATCGCAGACGTTGGCAAGCCCTACGGGCACGTCGATAAGGTTTGTTTTTCCTTTCGCGCAGCCCACGTCCACGAGCTTCCGAAGAGAAAGCGTTTGATTTTGCTTAAGGCAGGTGCGGTATTTTGGACAATTCGCGCAAACTTTCCCAACTGTTTGCCGACAAATAAAATCCTTTGCGCTGTCTTCCGCTTCCGTCGTGCCGAGCGCAAAAAAGGTGGCTTGGATTTCTCGAAAGACGCCCGAAAGCTCGAATAGCCGATCGCCGATTGCCATACGGTTACGGTTGATGGCGACGCGGGAAATATGCTTTTCGCGATAAAAGACGAGCTTATTTTCCATAGCGCGCAAAACGGGCGTAGGCAATAAAACGAAAATCAGGCAGGGGATAAGCCCCGATAACAACGTCGGTAAAAGGAGGTTGGACGCAAGTAGAAACACGCCGTCGAAATAGGCGTAGATAAAGAGTAAGCACAGCAGTGAGAACACCGCGGGCAACCGCCCAAAGCCTACCGTTGCAGTTACGGCGACGCCGTAGAGGAAAAACCGTTCGATCGGCACTCCGCCGACAACGTACGCAGGTAGGCTCAGTAAAAATGCGCAAAAGAGAGTAGAGCAGTCTTTCGCGACGGCTGAATAAATCAGCAAAACTAAAAACGAGATACCCAGGTATGCGTGTACGCCTAAAAATCGCGCTACGCCTAATCCCACCAAAAGTAAGAAAAAAAGCGCGAAAACAAGCTCGTCTTTGCCCAGCCGACATTTCAAAAGCTTAAAAAGTAAGGCTCTGACGCCGACGACGGAAATTGCGGTGAAGAGAAAGATAAGGACAGAGATGAACGCTTTTTGCAGTAGTACCGAGCCCAAGAATGAGCCGAAGACAGGTAGGCTGTACAGTTCAAAGGGCGCAAAGAATACAAATAATGCAAGTGAAATAGCCAGCGCAAAGAAAGGAAAGATTACGCTTTCTTTTTTCTCTTGGAGCTTGTCCTTTAATAGAAACCCGAGCGCGAGTAAGACCGTTTGTGCGGAGAACACCAAAGACAGCTGAAGATTGAAAGCGGGCAGGGACGAGAATAAGTAAAAGGAACAGGACAGGATAGGGGAAAGCCCGCAGTCGAGTAAGGCAAACAACAGTCCGAGCGCGAAAGGCTCGGCGTTATTTCCAAGACAGGACAACGCGAAAAAGGCAGGTAAAAAAACAAAATGCAGAAAAACGGAAAATCCGTTTTTAGGGAATTCGGTCATAAAAAATCTCCGTGGTCGTTTTTGGATAGTGTAACAGACCGCGGAGTGAGAAATTTAGAATTTTCAGACGAAAAAAAAGGAGTTTTGGGGAAATTGTTTAAAAATCGCTCGTTTAGCTCTCGACAGGAAATCCAAGGCTAATCAAAATAGCGCGATTGACGCGGTGCATGGTCGCCGGCGGAAGCTCGCCTATGCGTTCTTTTAAGCGCCGTTTGTCAAGCGTGCGGATTTGCTCAAGCAAAATTACGCTGTCTTTTGCAAGTCCGTAAGCGGACGGCAATTCGATATGCGTAGGGAGTTTAGCTTTGTTGATTTTACTCGTGACGGCAGCGGCGATAATCGTCGGGGAATATTTGTTTCCAACGTCGTTTTGCACGACGAGTACGGGGCGGATGCCCCCTTGTTCGCTCCCAACGACGGGGGATAAGTCAGCATAGTAAAGTTCACCGCGTTTGACAATCATAATCTTTTACCTCTCGTAGAAAACACTCCCTTACTGCAGTATATGTAAAAAGAGCTGTTTTCGCTAACGATTATGTGCAATTTTCTACTTTTTTATACCTGCTTTAACGCAAAAAACGGCGGCGGAAATTTTCCGTCGCCGTTTGATAGATTGAAATTCTATTAAATAATATAGTTTTCGTTCTTTGCAGGAAGGGAATCGAGCTCCGCTTTCTTTTGTTCATAGCCTGCTTTTCCAAGCAATGCAAACGTTGCTTTCTTGCCTTCTTCGACGCCCGGTTGATTGAAGGTGTCGATGTTCAGCATTGCACCTGCGTAAGCCGTTTGCAATTCAAACAAGAACAAAAGCTGACCGAGCGTGAACGCGTTGAGTTCAGGGATATAGAGCGTGTAGTTCATTCTGCCCGCTTTCGTGAGGGCGTAAGCCGTCGCCGCGTTTTCCGCTTGGATAAGCTCTTGCATAGTATGTCCGCCAAGGAACGCTACGTCGGGAATGTTCTCACAGCCGTGGGGAATAGGCATTTCGCACGCGTACTTGTCAAGCGACAAAAGAGTTACCACTTTGTCGTAAGGACCTTCGGTGTAGAGCTGAACTTGAGAGTGTTGATCGGTTACGCCAAGCGATTTAACGGGGGTTTGACCTACGTTGCAGGGCTTTCCGTCAAGGGTAACGTTCTTGCCGAGCGATTCCGCCCAAAGCTGACAATACCAGTCTGCAAGATATTTCAAGTTATCCGAATAAGGCATCATAACGCCGATGTTTTTGCCTTCTTCCATTGCCGCTACTTGCAACACCGCGCTCATAAGCGCAGGGTTTTTAGAGGGTTGAGGACGTTTGCAAAGTCCGTCCATATACGCCGCGCCTGCAAGCAAACCGTTGATATCAATACCAACCACGGCTGCGGGCAATAAGCCTACGGGGCAAAGCTGAGAAAATCTACCGCCAACACCGTCGGGGAGCACGTAGCTCTTGATCCCGCCGAGCTCGTCGGAAATCTTTTTAAGATTGCCTCTGTTTGCGTCGGTAGTGAAAATAACGTTATCTTTAATATTTACGCCTTTCTTTTTGAGTTCGTCCAAAATGATAAGGTACTGCGTCATCGTTTCGCTGGTTGCGCCGGACTTAGAAATGACGTTAAAGCAAGTTTTTTCAGGTTCGATAACATCCAAAAGATCACGCATACGAACGGGATCAACGTTGTCTTCAACGTAGAACTTAGGTCCTTTTCTCTTATTTTTGGGTAAGTCGTTATAATGCAAGTGACAAAGCGCGTTGAATGCCATAATCGGACCGAGCGCGCTGCCGCCGATACCGAGTACTACAAAGTACTGGAATTTCTTTCTAATTTCACGCGAGGTTGCGAGGATATCCGCAACGATTTCTTTTTGATTGTAAGGGAGCTCTGTCCAGCCCATAAAAAGCTCGTCTTTACCGCGGTTTTCCTTAACGAAACGGAATGCCGCCGTCGCTTTTGAAGAATACGAGGAAAGCTTTTTCGCACTAAAACCTTTGTCACCGAGGAAGGTGTCGGTCATGTTGTTGTAATCGAGTCTAACACGCATGGAATTGCGCCATTCTTTAGTCTTGTATCCCATAAAATCTCCTTTCTCTTACCCGAAATGAATTCGGTTACTAAAAATATTTTAAAACAATTTTAGAAAATTGTCAAGGATAAGAAGGGGAAATTGCTTTATTTTTGACCTTTTTAGTAAATATTTTTATTTTTCCAAGCTTTTCTTTTCCCATGACCGAAAAGTATAAACCTACGGTAAAACTAAGCAATAAAATCCCGATGCAAATACATGCGATTAGTTCCCCAAAGAGCCCTGAAATTAAGCTTTTCAAAAGTTGACCTAATAAGCTCGTCGGTAAAATCAACGCGCTAATAAGCAATAGATTTTTATAAAACTTTGCGTCCAGCCAGCCGCGTTTTTGTAAGAATACTAAACTGCAAACGGCAGTCAAAGTAAAGCTCCCGCCCGTGCCTACGAGATAGGCGTAACCGCCTATTTTTTGCGGTAAAAGCAATACGGAAAAAATAGAAAAAGCCGAACCGATTAGAAAGAAAATAAAGGTGCGTTTGGTGAAGCCGAGTGAATTCAAAATCGTTGTGGAAATCATGGAAATGGTCATCGGTAGTAAGATAGGACAAGCGTTTCTTATCATTTCTCCTGCAAGCTTTGACGAAAAGATGAGCTCGCCTGCCTCTTCCCCAAGGGTAAACAGCAAGGGGATAAGCCCGCCTGCAAGTAAAAAGGCGGCGGTGAGTCCGCTTTGGATCGTTCGTTTTAATTTGGCGGTGTCCGATTTATAATAATGCTCGCTCAAAGTGGGAGAAATAATCACCGAAAGAGAGCCGATGAGGGTAGCAGGTAAGAAGAGAACGGGTAAAACCATTCCCGTTACCACGCCGTAAATTTTCATGGCTTCCACCTGAGTCAAGCCCGTTTTAACGAGTGCGGTAGGCAACGCAACGGAGATAGCAGAATTCAAAAGGGAGCTTGTGAGTCGTAAGGACGTGACGGGCAGGGTTGCGGAGAACATCGTTTTTGCGAGAGGTAACGGAGAAGAAAACTTGCCCTTTTTTGCAAAGAAATAAATTAGCGAAAGAGAGAAAGAGAAGATGTACGCAAGAGTGTTTGCCCAAGCCACGCGCTCGAGTAAGGGCGTTTTTCCGTTCAAGCTTAAAAATATAATTCCCGAAATTACTTGGAAACTTTCTTCAAGAACTTCAAAAAGAGTGGGAACGACGAAACGTTTATTCCCCCAAAAATAACCGCGAAGACACGCGAACGCGGACGCAAAAAATGAGCCGAGTAATAAAATTTTTAAGACGGGCAAACATCTTTCGTCTGGCAAAAGAACAGGGGATAAAAAGGGCGAAAAGATGAAAAACAATAGGGCAGGTATGACAGAAAGTAAGGCGGAAAGAAGTAACCCCGACGAGATCGTCTGCGTTTCTTGCAAGGGGGAGTTTTGCGCCTTCGCCTTTGCGATAAAGCGCGAAAGGGTAACGGGCAATCCGCCGATACCAACGGTAAGAAAGATTCCAAAAACGGACGAGGCGGCTTGGTAAACGCCTAAGGATTCTTCTCCGAGCTTGTAGGAAAGTACAATGCGGTACAAAAACCCGAATCCGCGCTCGATAAGCGAAAAAACGGTTAATAAAGTTGCGGTTGCGTAGAACGCTTTGGTAGATTTTTTCATATTGTATTGTACGCGTAAAAACTGTCGTTTATGCTGTCCAAGCATATTTTTTTACGCGCAGGCATACGATAAAGAGATGTTAAAACTTGAAGAGAAAAAATTGCATACGGTCAGGGCGGGGCAGACGCTGTATTCGATAGCGCGCGCATACCAAATCCCCGAAACCGCGATTATTTTTGAGAACTCGCTTTGCGCTGATTTGCACGTCGGGCAGGTATTGATTTTACCGCAAAAAAGGGGGAATTATTATACGGCGCAAGCAGGGGACGGACCTGCGCTGCTTTGCGGTTCAAAAGAAAATTATAAGAAAAAAAACGGCACGGAACTTTTATATCCGCAAATGAAGGTTTGGCTGTAACCAAAGGAAGAGGCGCAGGCATATTTTATAGTAGTAATTGATTGCGAAATCGCCCGAGCGCAGACCGTACATATTGCTTTCACGCGTCGGGCAAACTTTTAGGAGGTTTACTATGTCCTTTTATTCTAATTTTCAATCGGATAAATGCCCCGGCGCAATAACGGGAAATCCTTTGAACGGCTTGACGGAAAAGGTTTGTATTCAGGCGGAGAAAATTTTTGACGCGTGCATTAAACAGACGCAGCTTGAAAACTACGCGCTTACCCTCACCGATTTGACGCCCGAAAATCCCACCTATCCCTTGACCTTTATCAGCGCGCGCTCGCTCTCGAGCGAAGGTACGGTAACAGGTCTTACCGTCGATCGTCAAACGGATAAACCTTGCGCGAGAGTTCAAGCCACGGTATCTATTCCCGTCGAGGTACTTTATACCGACGCGGCAGGCGTAGAGGGTAGCGCAACGGCAACCGTTTCATTGCCCGTTGACGTGCTTTTATTCGTACCTGCCCCCTCGATTATTCCTTATACGGTACGCGCGGTTGTGAGCGCGGTTGCGCCCGACGCAACCTTTGTGAGCGCGACGGAAGGCTTTACCGCGTCCGTATGCGTGACCGTGATTTTGAAGATTGCAATGCCCGTTGAATTGCTTGTTCCTTCGTACGGCTATTGCGTAATCCCGCCCGCGCAGGAATTTGCGCAAGAAGTTTGTGCAGGATTCTTTGAGCTCCCGCTCTATCCTCAAACGCGGCCTTGCGCTTGTAAGGGCGGTTGCTAAGTCTTTTTGTAATTGCCATAAGACAGTTTTGAAATCCGCGTAGTCGCAAAAGCACGAAAAAAATCCGCCGAGTGATCGGCGGACTTTTTTATGTTTTTAAACGGTTATTCCGTTTGTTCGTTTTCCGTGGAAGTTTCTTGGGTTTCTTCAAGGGTGGAAGTTTCTAAAACTTCAACTTCTTCGGTAACTTCAGAAACGCTGAGTTCTTGTTCAACTTCAGCAGCTTGAGCAGCTCTGCGAGCGGTAAGGTCTTGGGTCATAACGGCAACGGTCTTCTTATCGAGATTGTAAATAAACGCGATAGAAACAAACATTACGATTGCGCTAAACGTGTACAATGCAGCAACGAGCCACTTCATATTTTGAGCAACTTCAAAAGTTTGATTTGCCTTGTTTTCGCCGATATAGCCAAGCCAACCCATAATAACGACAACGAGGGACGGGCCAAGGCCTTGCGCGAGTTTTCTGAAGAAGGAATGCAAGGAGTAAACGGTACCTTCTTCCTTCGTTCCGTTCTTCCATTCGTTATAGTCGATAGCGTCTGCCATAAGCGCCCAGCTAACGCAGGTATAGAAACCTAAACCAAAGCCGAAGAATGCTTGTGCAACAACGTAGCCTACAAGACCTACCATACCGTTTCCAAGGGGAAGGAAGAGCAATGCTGCGCCGAATACGCTAACAGCCGAACCTACTGCGCAAGCTTCCTTTTTACCAAACTTATCAACGATCTTTTTGATGAAAGGCATAAAGAAGAACATGGGAAGATAACCGATTAACATAACGATACCGGACACTTTCATAGCCACTTCTTTAAGAGATTCGTTTGCGCCGAAATAAGATTGGAACAATACGGTAGTAGCTGCGGAAGAACCTTGCATACCGATGAACATACCCATAGCAGCAAGCGTTGCGCCGACAGCCGCGGGGTTCTTCAAGAAGTTCTTCATTGCTTTGAAGACATTGAATTTTTCCGTTGTTTCGCTGATAGTTACGCTATTTTCTTCAACGCGGATCGTTGTGGTTTTCAGCATTGTGATAAAGCAAGCAAGACCGATCGCGCCCATTACGAGAGCAGCAACGAATACCACTTCACCCTTAAGGTTGTTGCTTGCGTCATAGCAAAGCATAGGAAGTAAAACCATAGGTAAGATATTACCGACCATCGAACCGATCGAACGCCACGTGGAAAGCTGAGAACGTTCCGAACCGTCGGTTGTAATAACGGACATCATGGAGCCGTAAGGTACGTTTGCAATGGTGTAGAAAGCGTCCCAAAGGATATAACCGAGGACGAACAAAATACATCTCATTACTTTCGGAGCGTTAGGCAAGGGCAAGAAGAAGAACAAGCCTGAGAACAATAAGCCTATCGCGCCTACGAAGATGTAGGTCTTGAACTTACCGTACTTATACTTTCTCTTGTCTGCGTCGAATAACGAGCCGAGAAGGGGGTCGTTGATAGCGTCCCAAATTTGAACGACTAACAATAACGTTGCGTAAAGGTTTTCGCCGAGTGCCATGAATTGTGTCCAGAATACGAACATAATCGTACTCTTCAACGCAAAACTCATGTTGCAACCCAAGTCTCCCGCGGCATAGGAGAGTTTATCTCTCATGCCAAAAGGGCGTTGTGTTTCTGCTTTTTTCATAATTTCCTCCTATTCATATAATTTTAGACTGTGCCAACTTCACGTTAAAAAATCAACTTTGCAAGCGGCGCAATCGTATTCAAGCATTACCATTATTATAAAGGATAATAAATAATAAGTCAAGATTTTTAACTAAAAAAATAAAGATTTTTGTTATTTTTGTTTAAAAAAATGATAAAAAATCCCAAAAAAGTCACTCTTTTCTATATATTTTTTAACAAAATCCCTTTTAATCGTTGACAAAAATTTGTGTTTAAGCTATAATATAGATTGAAATAATATGGTGAGAAGTCACTTTTTAAACATGGAGGAAATTTATGAGAAAAATCATCAATTTAAACGAAGACTGGCAGTTTTATAAAGGCGTTTCGGACGTCAACGCGCTTGGCGAAGCGAATGAAACGTTGAACCTGCCTCATACGTGGAACGCGATGGACGGTCATGACGGCGGCAACGATTATTTCCGCGGTACATGCGTGTATGCAAAGACCTTGAATAAATCCGAGCTTCCTCAAACGGACAAGTATTTCTTGGAAATCCAAGGCGCGAACTCGTCCGCGGACGTATATATGAACGGCAAAAAGCTTGCGCATCACGACGGCGGCTACTCGACTTGGCGTGTGGATCTTACCGACGAACTCTCGGAAAACAGTGAGCTTTTAATCGCGGTGGACAACTCCCCCAACGATTACGTATATCCGCAAATGGCGGACTTCACGTTCTACGGCGGTTTGTACCGTGACGTGAACCTTATTTGCGTACCTGCTACCCACTTAGACCTTGAATATTACGGCGGAAAGGGCGTTCAAGTTACTCCCGTTATGAACGGCGCGAACGCGGAAGTGGAAGTAATTGCTTACGTAAAGAATTTAACGGAAGGCGACGAAGTAAAAATTTGCCTTTACGAACGTGACAGCGAAGAACCTTTTGCTACGGCAACGGGCGAAAAAGCAAACTTCGTGATTGAAAACGCGCGCCTTTGGAACGGACGCAAAGACCCGTACCTGTACTGCGCGGAAGTAGAAATTTACCGTAACGGCGAAGTGATTGACTCCGTTTGCACCCGTTTTGGTTGTAGAAGTTTTGAAATTGATCCCAACCGCGGATTTATCTTAAATGGCGAAGAATACCCCTTGCGCGGTGTTTCCCGTCACCAAGACAGACTTGGCGTTGGTAACGCGCTCACGAAAGCGCATCACGAAGAGGATATTGATTTGATTATGGAAGTAGGCGCGACCACCATTCGTTTGGCGCACTATCAGCACGATCAATACTTCTATGATCTTTGCGACGAAAAAGGTCTTGTGCTCTGGGCGGAAATTCCTTATATCTCCAAACATATGCCTAAGGGAAGAGAAAACACAATTTCTCAAATGAAAGAGCTTGTCGTTCAAAATTACAATCACCCTGCTATCGTTGTTTGGGGACTTTCCAACGAAATTTCCATCGGCGGCTCGGATGAAGATTTGCTCGAAAATCACCGCATTTTGAATGATTTAGTACACGAAATGGATAAGACGCGTAAAACGACGATCGCGGCGGTTTCTATGTGTAAAATGGACGATCCGTATTTGCAAATTCCCGACGTCGTTTCCTACAACCATTATTTCGGTTGGTACGGTGGCGATACGTCTATGAACGGTCCTTGGTTTGATAAATTCCACGAGATGCACCCCACCATTCCCATCGGTGTTTCCGAATACGGTTGCGAAGCGCTCAATTGGCATACCTCTGAGCCTAAGCAAGGGGACTACACTGAAGAATATCAAGCTTATTATCATGAAGAGCTCATCAAACAACTCTTCACGAGAAAGTATATTTGGGCTACCCACGTATGGAATATGTTCGACTTTGGCGCGGACGCAAGAGCGGAAGGCGGCGAGAACGGTCAAAACCATAAAGGGCTTGTCACGATGGATAGAAAGTATAAGAAGGACTCCTTCTATGCATATAAAGCTTGGCTTTCCGACGAACCTTTCGTCCACCTTTGCGGTAAGCGCTATATCGATAGAGTAGAAGACGTGACGAAGGTAACGGTATATTCCAACCAACCCGAAGTGGAATTGTTTGTGAACGGTCAAAGCCTCGGCAAGAAGACTGCACCCGATCATTTCTTCTATTTCGACGTACCCAACGTTGGCGAAAGCGAACTCGTAGCAAAAGCAGGCGAACTCACCGATAGCGGAAAAATCCGTAAGGTAGACGAAATGAATATGGACTACGTTCTCGTAGAAAAGGGCGCGGTTCTTAACTGGTTCGATATCGACACTCCCGCAGGCAAATTCTCGCTCAACGATAAAATTAGCGACATTATGTCTTGTTGGAGAGGCAAAATATGGTTCGTCAAGCTTGGTTTAAAATTGAAAAAGAAGATGAACGCAAGTAAGAAAGGCGAAAAGAAATCGGGCGGCTTCGACGTAGATTTGAAGGGCGGAAACGCTAGCGATATGATGGGCATGCTCGGCGGATTTAGCGTGCTCCGTTTAAGCAGTATGATGGGTATGATGAATATTTCCTTCACAAAAGAAGAACTTTTGAAGATGAATAAGCAGCTCAACCGTATCCGCAAGCCCAAAAACGTAAAATAAGGAGAAATAATATGCAAATGACGTTCCGTTGGTACGGCGAGGGAAACGACCGTATCAAATTATCGGATATCAAGCAAATCCCCGGCGTAAGCGGTATCGTATGGGCGTTGCACGATAAGATGCCCGGCGAGATTTGGACAGAAGAAGAAATTGCGAAAGTCAAAGCGCAATGCGACGAGTACGGCTTCAATATCGACGTCGTGGAATCGGTCAACGTGCACGACGATATCAAAATCGGTCTTCCCACGCGCGATAAATATATCGAAAATTATAAACAAACGATCCGCAATTTATCCAAGTTTGGCGTTAAGGTAATTTGCTATAACTTTATGCCTATTTTCGACTGGACGAGAAGTAATCTTTTCCACGAAGTAGGCGACGGCTCGACCGCTCTTTTCTATGAAAAGGGTATGATTCAAGACGATTACAACGCGATGGCGAAGTATATCCTTGATTTTACGGAAAAATATAATATGTCTTTCCCCGGTTGGGAACCTGAAAGAATGGCGAAGCTCGACGAATTGTTTAAGGCTTACGAAGGCGTGGATAAGGAAAAACTTTGGGCAAACCTTAAGTATTTCCTTGAAGCGATTATGCCCACCTGCCGTGAATGCGACATCAAAATGGCAATCCACATGGACGATCCCCCCTGGGATATCTTCGGCTTGCCCAGACTTTTGGTGGATGAACCGAGCATTGATAGATTCTTGAAAATGGTTGACGACGAGTATAACTGTTTGACGCTTTGCTCGGGCAGTTTAAACGCGAACCCCAACAACAACGTTGCGGAAATCGTTAGAAAACATTGCGATAGAATCGCTTTTGCTCATATCAGAAACGTAAAACATTTTGAAAACGGTGACTTCTCCGAAGCAAGCCACCGCGATTGCGACGGGGATACTGGGTCCTTGAAATCTTAAAAGCATACCACGATTGTGGCTTTAAAGGGTACATTCGTCCCGACCATGGTAGGCACCTTTGGGATGAAGGCCCCGGAAAAGTACGTCCCGGTTACGGCCTTTACGATAGAGCGCTTGGCATTATGTATATGCTCGGCGTGTGGGATAGTCTTGATAAGTTTAAAAAGAACTAAACGCGTATATACGTCGCAAGCCTGCGTTGTCACTCGGTCACGTACTTCTTGTACGCGCCCTTGCTTCGCCTTGGCTTGCTTGTATCTCCGCGTTTTAACGGTAGTCGAGGGTTCGAGATTACTCGCAAAAACAATTTAAAAAATAAAGGGGAAATAAAATTATGATTAAACTTCCATTAAATATTGACTACAGTGGCAAAGTCGTCGTAGTGACGGGCGCAGGCGGGTTAATCTGCGGCGCTATGGCTCGCGCATTTGCGCAATGCGGAGCAAAGGTCGCTGCGCTTGACTTAAACGAAGACGCGGTAAAAGCGCTCGCGAACGACCTTAAAGCAGAAGGATATATTTGCGAAGGATACAAGACGAACGTGCTTGATCCCGTTGCGCTTGAAGAAGTGCACCAAGCCGTTTTAAAAGATCTTGGTCCTTGCGATATTCTCGTCAACGGCGCAGGCGGTAACAACCCTAAAGCAACGACGGACAACGAATATCAACACGAAGCAAAAGAAGGTGGAAAATCCTTCTTCGACTTGGACGACAAGGGTGTGGATTTCGTGTTCAAGCTCAATTTCCAAGGCACGCTTTTGCCCACGCAAGCGTTCGCAAAGGATATGGTTGAAAAGAAAGGCGGCTGCATTTTGAATATTTCGTCCATGAACGCGTATATTCCTTTGACGAAAATCCCTGCGTATTCGGCTGCAAAAGCTGGTATTTCCAACTTTACGCAATGGCTTGCAACTCACTTTGCTGGTACGGGAATCCGTTGCAACGCGATTGCTCCCGGTTTCCTTGTTTCCGCGCAAAACAAAGCGCTCCTTTTCAACGAAGACGGCACGCCTACTGCGCGTAGCGCAAAGATTTTGAACGGTACGCCTATGAACCGCTTTGTAGATGCGGACGAGCTTTTGGGCGCAACCCTGTTCCTTTGCGACGACAAATCGGCGTCTGCGATCACGGGCGTCGTATTGCCCATCGACTGTGGTTTCGCAGCGTATAGCGGTGTGTAATTCTTAAATTTAAAGGCTTTTTAAACAATCAAATACCGACGACGGCTTTCCCCGTTGTCGGTATTTTTTTTCATCAATCGTTTGACAAAGAAGAATAAAAGTGATAGAATAAAAATAAGGGCTGTTTATTTTTAAAATAAACAAAGCTAAGGAGTTTGAAATGAAAAAGAGAAATTTATTGATAGTTTTATTATCTATGGCTTTTGTAGGGGCGAGTGCGGTTGCTATGAGTGCTTGTGAAAAAGACAAGCCTACCCTTGGCATTAAGTATGAAATTTCACAGGACGGTACGTATGCGGAAGTAATAGGTTATAAAGGTACGGAAAACGAAATTCGTATAGCAGATACCTATAACAGTCTACCTGTAAAAATTATCAACGACGATGCTTTTTTAGAATGTTTGGATTTGACGAGTGTAGAAATTCCAAACTCCGTAATAAAAATAGGCGAAAGTGCTTTTCAAAGTTGTCGAAGTTTGACGAGTATAGAAATACCTGATTCAGTAACAACGATTGGTTCATTTGCATTTTCTCAGTGTAGTAGTTTAACGAGCGTGAAAATGGGAGATTCAGTAACAACGATTGGCGATCTTGTATTTTCTCAGTGTAGTAGT
>JAFVRE010000056.1 GCA_017504465.1 Clostridia bacterium
ATTGAAATAAATATTTCTACTTTTTTATAAACTTTTTTAGATTTTTTTTGCTTTTTTTTGATTTATGTGTTATAATCAACTCATGGATACCTTAATTTTACAATTTTTTGAATCTATACGTTGCTCATTTTTGACTGTCGTGTTCTCGGCTTTCACCCTTTTAGGCGAAGCCGTACCGCTTATCGCCGCCGTCTGTTTGCTGTACTGGCTGCTCGATAAAAAACTCGCGGAACGGTTGATGTTGACGACTTTCACGTCCGTGACGCTTAACGCCTACTTAAAGGTGCTCGTATCGCGCCCCCGTCCCTTCACGGTTGAGGGCGGCGTTTCCCGCGTTGAGATCGACAACCCGCTCGTTTCTACAATGAGCTTAGAGCCAACGCAGTCCTTCCCGAGCGGACACTCTCAGCTCGCTTCAGGGCTCTTCTTTACGGGCGCGTTCCATTTTAGAAAAAAATGGGCGTGGATTCTCTTCCCGCTTTTAACGCTCGGCGTAATGTGTTCCAGACTGTATTTAGGGGTGCATTACCCCTCCGACGTACTCGTCGGCGCGACACTGGGTATCGCATTTGCTTGGATTTGGGATTATATTTATAACAAGCACGAGAAGAAAAAATTTATAATCGCAGGCATTTTTGCTGCAGTTTTCGTCATTCTTTGCTTGATTTCCCCGTCCAAAACACTCGCAAAGAACGTCGCTTGTCTTTGCGGCGTCGTTATCGGCGTTCCCCTTGAAAATAAATATATTAAATTTGAGAATCATAAGGACACAAAAAAGAATTGGGCTAGGGCAGGTATCGGACTTTTGTGCGTTGGAGCGGAATATTTGCTCTTTTCCGCGCTTCCCTTTTCCAGTCCGCTCGCTTCCTTTATTAAATATTTCTTGCTCGTAATCGTAGCGGGATTGTTTGTGCCCTACCTTTTCAAAAAACTGAAAATTTAAAAGGTTCAAAATAATCCCCTTTGTTATATTTTCCTTTTACAAAGGAAAGAATTTTCAAAAAGGGCGCGCAAGCGGTTGACTTGCCCGTCCAAAAAATTGTATAATACTACGTGATTGAAACCGCGCAAGCGTGAATACGTTTCTAAAAGGTTTCTACGTTTCGTTCGCGTTATCAATTTATTAAATATACTTAATCCAAAAATCATTTTACTTTAAGGAGTTTACTATAATGGCAGAAAAGAGAGCAGTAACCATGGAAAAACTCGTTTCCCTTTGCAAAACGAGAGGATTCATTTTCCCCGGCAGTGAAATCTACGGCGGGCTTGCAAACACGTGGGACTACGGTCCTTTGGGCGTAGAGCTCAAAAATAACGTTAAAAAGGCGTGGTGGAAAAAGTTTGTGCAGGAAAATCCGTACAATACGGGCGTTGATTGCGCAATTTTGATGAACCCGAGAACGTGGAAAGCTTCGGGACATATCGGGGGCTTTTCCGATCCGCTTATGGACTGCCGTTCTTGTAAATCCCGTCATAGAGCGGATAACCTTATCGAAAATTACGCTGAAAAACATAAAATCGCCGTGAAAGTAGAGAGTATGGACAATGAAGCGATGGAAACGTTTATCACGGAACATAAAGTTGCTTGTCCCGTTTGCGGAAATTCCGATTTCACTTCTATCCGTAAGTTCAATCTCATGTTCAAGACCTTCCAAGGCGTTACCGAAGATACCGTTAATACCGTATATCTTCGTCCTGAAACGGCGCAAGGTATTTTCGTAAATTTCGCGAACGTACAACGCTCCACGCGTATGCGCGTGCCTTTCGGTATCGGACAAATCGGCAAATCTTTCCGTAATGAAATTACGCCCGGAAACTTCATTTTCCGCGTTCGTGAATTTGAACAAATGGAGCTTGAATTCTTCTGCAAGCCCGGCACTGATCTCGACTGGTTCAATTACTGGAAGAATTTCTGCCACGACTGGCTCTTGTCGCTCGGCATAAAAGAAGAAAATCTTCACCTTCGCGATCATTCGGCGGAAGAACTTTGTTTCTATTCCAAGGCAACTACCGACTTTGAATATAAATTCGCATTCGGTTGGGGCGAGCTTTGGGGGGTTGCGGATAGAACGGATTACGACCTTTCCCAACACGCCAAAGAATGCGGTAAGCCTATCGATTATCTCGATCCCGTTACAAACGAACGCTACGTGCCCTACGTTATTGAGCCGTCGCTTGGCGTAGAACGTATGGTCTTGGCTTTCCTTACCGACGCTTATGATGAAGAAGTGGTTGACGAAGAAAAGAAGGACGTTCGTACGGTACTTCGTTTGCATCCCGCGCTCGCACCCTACAAATGCGCCGTGCTTCCCCTTCAAAAGAATTTAAGCGAAAAGGCAGACGAAGTCTATGCGAAGATGATGAAGAAGTTTGCAACGACTTACGACTTAACGGGTTCTATCGGTAAGCGTTACCGCCGTCAAGACGAAATCGGTACGCCCTACTGCGTAACCATCGACTTCCAAACGCTTGAAGACGAAACGGTTACTGTGCGCGACCGTGACAGCATGGAGCAAATCCGTGTTACGATTGACGAAGCTATTAAATTTATCGAAGAAAAGATCGAATTTTAATCGTTTATAAAATCTTAAAAACAACAATAAACTCGACCATGGTATCGGCATTTCCCAAAAACATGATCGAGTTTTATTTTTTGACAAGAAAAAATATACGAATTGCATCTTAAAAGAACGATTGTATAAATTATAGTCGAAAAACACATATTTTTTAACATATTTTTTTAATTTCTATTGACTTTTGTTGAAAATGATGTATAATATATAATATAAAATTCAAGGAGAAAATTATGACGAAAAAAATGAAAAAGCTTTGCTCGTATATTTTAGTGAGTATTATTTGTTTCTCGTTGTTTTGCATGACGGGTTGTGGTTTTGATAGTGTAAATACCGATGAAGAAATTTACTCTGCCTTGATCGACGCCACCGAAAAACTTTTTGATTACGATGGCAATATAACGATAAAAACAAAAATTATTGATTGGAATAACGGATCAGAAACAAGCAACATACAATTTACCTACTCCATAAATCCGTCGAAAAAGATTATGTATTATTCGTTAGATTCTGAAAAGGCTGACTGCAACGTAAAAGTGTTTAACGAAGATGGAAAGCCTTATCTTAAAGTGGAATTAGAAGTGCAACAAGGATCATCGGCACAGAAAAATGAGGAATATAAAAGCTTTCAGATGGAAGAGGATGCAAAACTTTTAACGTCTTTTTCATCCTATACCCTTTTTACCCAGCAAAGTTTAGACGACATTCTTCAAGAATACACATATAGTTTTTCAGAAACAAAAGCCGCTTATGAGAGCGTGTATGCGGAACAGCTCGCCGAAAGATTAAAAACTGATAAGACAGCTCAAGCGGAATATAAGATGAAGACTGGTAAGACGATTACTTCCATCTATTTAGAAGATTATTCAAAAATAGTAAAAACAACCGATGAACTTTCCTTAAAGGGAGCTGGATTAGATACACTTATCAAAAAGAGCAAGATAACCGGTAAAAATGGAAAAATATCAAAAGTCTTCGCGCAAAGAGAGTCTTTTTTCGCAAAGAATTCGCAAACTACAAATACGGTTCATAAAAAAACAACAATCGAAATGAATATAAATTATTCTTTTGACCAAATAGGATATAATAAAATAGAAACGACTTTACCCGAGTACGGCGTTGAAGAAATTACGTTTGAAAAAAATTACAAAATGAAATTTAACGTCGGCGGCGTAACTCTCGAAAAAACGACTTCAAGTATATACTTTAATACCGACATTGCTTTCCGTAGTTTGAAAAGCGACATTTCCGTGAGCGGTTCTACAATTGCGTGGTATGAAGACGAAGCTTACACTAGACCTTTTGATCCGAAAAACTATTCCTTTGATGAATTCAATAAGATAGATTGTGTGTACGGGAAGATAAGCGCAACCGACACGTTTGTAGTTTTTGGGACTGATTATGAAATAAAAGACGAACGTTCTGATGCTTATAAAGCAGTATTTGGACCTCTTTCAAGCAAGAATTTTAACAATGAAGGCTTTACTTCTGAACAATTGCTTGCAACGAGCTCCAAAACGATCACATTGCCATTGCCCATTCAAGAAGGTCCTTATCAATCTTTCATAAACGGTAACCCCTATGATGCCTCCTCCAATACGTTTAAAGTAAGAAGAGGTAAGGTTTACATCATTCAACACGTGAAAAGCATAACGAATGACCACTATTCAATTTTTGACTTTGTCTTTTGATTTTTAACCAAAAACGTATGACGATGAATGCATCGCAAGCGAATTAATTAAAAGTTTAGACGTTTCAAACGTTACATAAAATAAGGACGTCCAAATGGACGTCCTTATTTTACATAACCGCGCTGAATTAGGTTTTGTAATTTTATACCCTTTTACATTGCAATTTTCTTTGATAACCCTTATCAAGAAACGCTTTGATTTATAAGTAAATTCAGTCGTTCTACAACTTCTTCCTTGTTTTTTACGTTTATCGTGAAAACTTTTCCTTCGTTGCTTTCGTTTTTTACCTTTATCAAAATATTTCCGTTTTTACTCATAATTTCCCCATTTTGCAAGGGAACAATTTCTACGTTCGAAATAGTTTTTATCTGAAGAACAGTCTTAAATATTCCTTGCCATATAATAAGATTTTCTCTCTCCTTAACAATCGCATAATTAGGTAGTATAATCACCATAATCAAACTAAAAATAACGGTAAAAATAATAACTGACATAAAGAATATTCCCAACCAACGAAAATCAGGGTTCTTTAAAAAATTAAAACTTGTAGGTAAACTAACAAGAAATGCTACTAATACAAAAATAATAAATTTTTTATGGTTATTTTTCGCTATAACTTCTCTTTCTTTTTTCATATTTTAATCTCCAATAGAAACCGATTGCGCATAAGAAATCATATCTTTTTGCAAAGCGTCGTAATTTCTTTTTTCACAACCGAAACTCACTTGCCAATATGCGTCGTCCGCCTTATAGGTAGCCAATAAATATTTATATGTTTTTCCACTTTGTTCAAAATCGAAAGTAAAGTATATTAATTCTTCGTTTGTGATAATTTCCGTTGTGGACGGATATAAACTTCTATATTCTTTTGATATTTTCTCCGCGTAATCATAGCAAGCACTCTCATACGGATTCCATTTGCTTGTATCAAATCCGTCGAATTCCACTTTTAACGTTAAAACCATCATTTTTTCGGAAGAATAATAAGCTGTATATTCTAAAACTTCCTTTTCCTTAAAATCTCTTGTTAATGAAATTGATAAGCCGCTCTTAGAAAAAACTTTCTCCCCCTCATAATACTGAAACGTAAAATGAGCAACCGTAAAAAAGATTGCGAAAAATAATATCAATGAACCTGCAATAAAACCAACCAATGTGACAATCTTTCTTTTTTCCATTTGAACACCTCATTATCATTATAGCTTTTTTATGTAAACTTGTCAAGCTTCAATATATTGTAATAGAAAATCCTTACTATTCAAGGGCGGGATTTTTGCGTAGTGGTGTGATTTACGTGATTTTTGCCCGAAACACGATAGGGTTTCTTAATGTGTTTCGGGCTACTACTAATCATACAGGGGAAAACGGGGATAAAAAGCAAAACACACTTCCAAACCCCTAATAGTCCAAGGTGGTGGAAGTGTGCTTAGTTGGAGCAGGACGAGCTGCCCGTAAAGAAAAGCGTTGATAACGCTTTTTAGGGGCGAGATGAGCGCGGACACATGTCTCGTCCGCGCGGTGACCGAGCGCAAAGCCATCCGCACTTTGCGCGAGAAACGAGAGTCGCGACGAACAAACCGCTCCAAAAAGAAAAACGCCCCATTGGGACGTTTTTCTTTTTGGAGCAGGTGACGAGAGTCGAACTCGCCAGAAGCAGCTTGGGAAGCTGCCGCCATACCGCTAGGCGACACCTGCAACTCGTTAATCATTATATACCTTTTTTTTCGTCTTGTCAATCCTTTTTTCTATCTTTATTGCTCTTTTTTCTATATAAATAACGGTAAGCAGTTTGGAATCTATTCCCCGCTTACCGTTTTTCTTGTTTAACTGCGCTTGAACACGCTTTGCAGCGTCCGAAAAATTCTACCGTGTATCCGTCCACCGTAAAACCGTTCATTACCTTTGCATCGTTCCCTATCCCCTCCGTACTGCTTAAAAATACGTCCGCAACTCGACCGCAATCCCTGCAGTGCGCGTGATAGTGATTCTCTACGTTATAATCGTACCTTACGTCCGTACCTGCTACCCGTATTTCCCTAGCTTTGCCTCTCGCCGCTAAACCGCCAAGTACACGAAATACCGTTGCGCGACTAATCGAGGGATAGTCCTTTTGCATGCTCGTATATACCTCCGTCGCCGTCGGATGATCTAGCGCTTTCAGCCGTTCGTATATGATCGCCTTTTGCTTCGTTTGACGCTCTTGCATTCCTTCCCCTCCTTATTATTGAGATTGATTATTATTTACAATCTTATTGTAGCATAAAAAAGTACGTTCGTCAAGGGGTTTTTAATAAAAAAATGACAAAAATATAAATTAATGCGACAAAATCTTGTTAAGCTTATTATTGGGGAGAGATTTTTGGCAGGATAGCATTGACAAAAATACTCTTAAATGGTATAATGATAACGAAAAAAGTATCACAAAAGAGGTGGAATATGAGAGTGAAGAAAAAAACGATTGCGTTAATCGCGCATGACAACAAAAAGCACGATATGGTGAACTGGGCGTTGGCACACAAGGATATTTTGGCAAACTATTCGCTGTGCGGTACGGGCACGACGGCAAAGCTTGTTGCTGAAGCAACAGGATTAGAAGTAAAAGCATATCTTTCCGGGCCTTTGGGCGGAGATTTGCAAATCGGCGCGAAAATGAGTGAAAAGTCCATTGATAAAGTGGTTTTCTTCTGGGATCCTTTGCAAATGCAACCGCATGATCCCGACGTTAAGGCATTGCTTAGAATTGCTGTCGTTTATGATATTCCTATCGCGACCAACCGCGCCACTGCAAATCTTTTGATTAGAGAATAAAGGACGGACGGAAAATGACGGTACTTATAACGGGGGCGAGCGGCGGAATCGGCTATGCTGTAACCGAGTATTTTGCAAAAAATGGCATAGGCGTGTACGCGTTGGACGTGCGTAAGCGCGAATTTTCAAGTGACAACATTCAATTTTTCCCCTTGGATATTTCAAAGCCTGAAGAAATTGAAAAAGCCGCCGCACGCTTTTGCGAGGCGGGGATAAAGTTTGACGCGATCATCAATATTGCAGGGATATTTACCATTGATTCCTTTATTGAAGTTCCGCCTGAAACTTTACAAAAACTTTTCGACGTCAATTTTTTTGGAACGGTTTTTGTGAATAAATATTTTTATCCGCTTTTAAAGGAAAACGGACGGATTATCGTGACCACGAGCGAGGTTGCGCCGCTTGATCCTATGCCCTTCAACGCCATTTATAACGCGAGTAAAACTGCCCTGGAAAGTTACACGCAAGGCTTGCGTCAAGAGTTGAATTTACTCGGACAAAAGGTAATTACCGTTCGCCCGGGCGCCTTTAACACAAATCTTGCGCAGGGCTCGCTGGAAAAGACAAAGGAGCTGACGGACAAAACGGTTTTATATAAAGCGCAGTCCAAGAAATTTTATGCACTCGTTAAAAGTTTTATGGGCAAACCCCTGCCCCCTGAAAAGATTGCGCCTACCTATTATCGCGCGCTGACCGCAAAACACCCTAAACTCATCTATAAAAAGCATTTGAATCCCCTGCTTTTGTTGATGAATATTCTGCCAAAGCGATTACAATGTTTTGCCGTAAAAACAATTATAAAATAAGTTTAAACACCGTTAAAAATGTTTATAATTAACATTGATGAAAATTTTTATCAGTTTTTGACGGGGAGTTGCAAGAAAATTATTTTTTTCGTTTTTTTGCTAAAACCGTTGACGAAATCGGAAAAGTATGGTAAAATGTTATTTGGATAAGTAGGGGTAGTGGAAAATTCAATTCCCTGAAAAAATAATTTGTTATACTAAATCATATATATTTGGAGGATTTTTATCATGGCAAACGTAAAAGTTGCAATCAATGGCTTTGGCCGTATCGGTCGTCTTGCATTCAGACAAATGTTTGGCGCAGAAGGTTATGAAGTAGTCGCTATTAACGACTTGACCAGCCCTTCCATGCTCGCTCACCTTTTGAAGTATGACTCTGCTCAAGGTAGATATGCTCTCGGCGACACCGTATCCGCTGACGACGAAGCTGGTACGATCACCGTAAACGGCAAGACCATCAAAATTTATGCAGAAAAAGACGCTGTTAACTGCCCTTGGGGCGAGCTTAACGTTGACGTTGTTTTGGAATGTACCGGTTTCTATACTTCCAAGGCTAAGTCCGAAGCGCACATTAAGGCTGGCGCAAAGAAAGTTGTTATCTCCGCTCCCGCTGGTAACGACCTTCCTACCATTGTTTACAGCGTAAACGAAAAGACTTTGACCGCTAACGATACCATCATTTCCGCGGCTTCTTGCACCACGAACTGCCTTGCTCCTATGGCTAACACCTTGAACAAGCTTTCCAAGATCAAGAAAGGTTATATGACCACCATCCACGCGTTCACCGGCGACCAAATGGTTCTCGACGGACCTCATAGAAAGGGCGACCTTCGCCGTGCTCGTGCTGCTGCAGTTAATATCGTTCCCAACTCCACGGGCGCTGCAAAAGCTATCGGTTTGGTTATCCCCGAACTCAACGGTATCCTTGACGGTTGCGCTCAACGTGTTCCCGTTGCTACCGGTTCGCTTACCCAACTCGTTGCTATCTGCGAAGGCGAAGTTGACGCTGCTAGCGTAAACGCTGCAATGAAGAACGCTGCTTCCGCTTCCTTTGGTTACACCGAAGAAGAACTCGTATCTTCCGACATCATCGGTATCACCTACGGTTCGTTGTTCGACGCTACGCAAACGAAGTGCATGCCCATGGGCGACGGCACGACGCTTGTTAAAGTTGTTTCTTGGTATGACAACGAAAACTCCTACACCAGCCAAATGGTTAGAACGATTAAGTACTTCGCTGAACTTTAATCTTAGAGTTTTAAATAAAAATTTACTCCCGACTGAAACAGCCGGGAGTTTTTTTGCGTTTTGTGGGGGGCAGGTATGCGATTATTAAGAATTTTTATGGGGATTTAGCCACTTGTGGCAGTACGGCGAACGCCGTACAAAGCGCAAACTTCGTTTGCTTAACTGAATCCGTTTTTAGGGGATTTTTCCCTATAACCCCTACAAAGAGAAAAGCCCCTTGACTCTTTTTTATAATAGAAAACAGCTCCATTTAACGGGAGCTGTTTTTGTGTTGTATTAAAGGGCAAATAAAATGGAAAGCACCGCTACTATTTCTTTACGAGATAAAAAGCCGTCGATTTTATAGAGATATCTTCCCGTGCGATAATCTTTTATATAGTTTGTGTCGTAAGCAGCAATAATGGCGCCCGTACGGTAATTTTTCACCCGGCTATTGTCAATTGATAACAAGTATCTGCCTGTAGGATAATCTTTAACGTAGTCGCTACTAATACAGTAAAGATATTTTCCCGTTTGATAGTCTGCGATTTTGTCGCTGCTTAATTTGTAGCAATATCTGCCTGTTTGATAGTCTTTTATATAGTCGCCGTCAATCGTCAATAAAGTACGACCTGTTTGATAGTCCTTTAAATACGCCATATCAATAACTCCCTATAACTGTAGATCAATTATACCACACTTTTAGAAACGTGTAAATAGCTTTTTACTATTTTAATAAAAATCGGCGCAAAAAAAACGAGATTAGTAAAATCTCGTTTTTTATATTCTTGTAGCCAAATAAGCCGTTTTAGCTGATTCTTTCAAAATCTTCCGCAGGGTGCGTGCACCAAGGGCAAATGAAATCATCAGGCAACGGGCCTTCGTGTTCATATCCGCAAACCTTACATACCCATTTCTCTTTGTCTGAAGGGGTTGCGTTGGGGCGGGGTTTAATATTCGATTGATAGTATTCGTACGTCACGCTCTTGTCGTCCGAGAGCACTTTCGCTTCGGTGACTTCGGCTACGAATAAGGTATGCGTACCGTAATCGTGCGCGCCGATTACCTTGCCGGAAATCACTGCGTTTGAATACTCGTTTAAATATACGAGTCCGTTTTCCGTTCTCGGATACTCTTCGGGTGCAATTTTATCCACGTCGCGACCGCTTGCAAATCCAAATTTTTCAAAGATAGAAAACGGCGTCTTTTCCGTCAATACGCAGGCGTTGAACTCGCCCGTTTTACGAATGAGTTCTTCCGTATAATTTGACTTATCCACGTACACGGTTATGCGCTTTGGCGTATTTGTGAGCATGGAAACGGTGTTTACGATACAGCCGTTATCCTTTCCGTACTTCGTCGTTAAAACGAATAATCCGTACGTGAGTTTATACATTGCTTCCTTTTCTATCATAATTTCATTCCTTCTTAAATAAATTGTTCGATTTATTAGCGTACTGAGCGACAACGCCGATTCCCCACTAAGCTATGGAGCGTTGGAGATGCAAGCAAGGGGCAAAGCCGCTCGACTCTTACGAATATTACTCCTTTTCTCTCCGTGAGGGATAGATCAATCTGAGATCAAACGGTCGCCGTTTGCCAGAGGCCGTGGAGATTGCAGTAAGCATATACCCCTACCACCTTCTCGCCCGCCGATAAACCAAACGCTACTTCGGGAGAACTTTCGGGGGAAAGATATTTAACCTGATAACCTTGCGTCGTTACCAAAAGCACCCATTCAATCGAATGTTCTGCCGTCATTGGATGCATTACGCTGCCTACCGCTACGCGTACCTTTCCGCACTTCACCTCGTACACGGGTACGTGCTTTTCTTGCGCTGCGTCCGTTTCCCCTGCCTTAAGTTCTTTCCAGCCCTCTAAAGCAAGCTCGTCTTTCGTTATAATCACTTTTTTACATTTTTCACATTGATAAACTTTCATTTTATTTCCTCTTTTTATCTTATTAGGATTAAATCCTATTTATATATTAACATAATAAAACCGCTTTGTCAATAGTTTTTGCAGAAAAATTAAAAATAATTAGTAAAATTTTTGATATAATTATTTTACGTAATATACGCGATTTTCGCGACGGGGTTTGGTTTCTGCGGGGATAATTTCAGGATATCCGACGACGCAATTGCCGATGCCTTCATAATCGCCTTCAATGCCAAGATTTTTTAAAAGGGCTTTGCCTTCTTCCGTTTCGAAGGTTTCTTTCGCGCGGTGGATCCAGCAAGCGCCAAGCCCGAGCGAATGGGCCGCAAGCAGCATATTCTCCATTACAAGCGAGCCGTCATATACGTAGGTGGGGACTGTTTTATCCGCAAGCACTACTAAAACGCAGGGCGCATTGTAGAAGGGATCTGTACGGAAATAGGGATCTTTGCCTGCGTTGATTTTGGAAAGCTGATCGCGGATTTCCTTGTTTGTAACGGCAAGGATAATCGGCGCTTGTTTGTTTCTGCCAGAGGGTGCGTATAAGCCGGCTTGAATAATTTGCTCCAAAAGTTCTTGGGGGACTTGGTCGGGTTTATAGCTTTTCACGCTTTTGCGGGAAAGCATTGTTTGCATGGTTTCGTTCATTTCGTATTCTCCTTATCGCGAAGGTTTATCCCTTTTATTATACCGCGTTTTGCAAGGGTTGTCAATACTTTGGCGGAAAAATATGGTAAACGCTTGATAGCGATGAGAAGTTCGCATAAAATTTTTATTTATCAAAAAACAATATTGACAGTGGGAATAAAATATGATAGAATATGCTTATAAAAGCTTATGAATTGATTATTTTTCAGGGAGAATTTTTTTTATGAGAATACAAAAATCCATACACCCCGACGACGATTTGCATTACGAAAAAATGGGGTTAAAGAAAGACGTGGTTGAGCTTTGGGAAGACGGTATGCGCACGGATGGCAGTAAAGGCACGTATGAATGGTGGTACTACGACTCCCACTATCCCGATGGGACGATACTCGTTCTTTTCTTTTTCTCCAAGTCCCCTATCAGCGTGAACGGCCCCATTCAGCCCATGGCTACCGCCGAGCTTACCCTGCCCGATGGGACGAAGTTTAGCGAAGAAGTGCACGCGACTATCGAAGAGAGCTCGTATGCGACCGAACGTTGCGACGTCAAAATTGGGGATTGCAGATGTTTTGGGGATTTGAAGCACTACGAGGTTGTGTTCAAGGGTAAGCAAATCCAAGCCAAGCTGACGATGGACGGTACGATCCGCGCTTGGCGTTCGCAAACGGGAAGTATTTTCTTTGGGGATAAAGAAGAATATTATTTCGCGTGGTTGCCCGCAATTCCTGAAGGAAAAGCCGTTGCGGAAGCAAGCTACGATAACGGAAAGTCTTTAAAGCTTGAAGGCAGCGGTTATCACGATCATAATTGGGGCAATTTATCTATGTTGCAGCTTATGCACCACTGGTACTGGGGAAGAGCTAAAATCGGGGATTATAAAGTTATTTCCGCTTGGATCACAGGCGAAAAGAAGTACGGATATAAAGACTTCGACGTGTTTATGCTCGCAAAGGGAGAGGAGATTTTAGGTGACAACAGCAACCATACCCTCAAATTTCTCTCGTCGGACGAGTACGTGGACGAGCATACGGGTAAACCCGTCTATGGCAAGGTTGTTTACGAATACACCACCGAGCGCGGAGAAACGTATCGGATTACGTACGCGAGAAGGAGCGATATCTCTAAACAGAATTTCTTGGATCTCTTATCGGGCGTGACAAAGCTTGGAGCGAAGCTTATCGGGTTTAGCGGTTCGTATTTGCGGTTTGAGGGAACGGCGACTGTGGAAAAACTCGAAAACGGCGTAGTCGTAGAAAGCGCAAGCGAGGATTCGGCGGTATGGGAATTGATGTATTTCGGAAAAGCCGGCGCGGATAAAAAATTCAAAGCAGGAAAGTAAATGCTAAGACGGGCGGAAATTAAACAGCCCGTCTTGTTTTTAAGGCTGATTTTGCATTCTTTTAAGGGATATAGCACGACTTTGCGCGCGCTTTTTCTCGCGCGCACGCGCTATACACGCGTTACAATAAAATAATTTAATATTTTGCACGGAAAAAGCAAACAAAAAGTTTAAGCACGGAAAAAAGTTAAAAAAATATAAAAAAATAACGAAATACACTTCAAAAAAGATTGACAAGCTATTTTTTATATGGTAAAATCTATATACGCACCCCGAGAGGTGTAATTTTTTTGTATGGAGTTTTATTATGGCAACCAAGACAACAAGAGCGAAAATCACTTTTGAGTGCACGGAATGCAAACGCAGAAATTATGATTCTATGAAGAATAAGAAGAACGATCCTGATAGACTTGTTTTCAGCAAGTACTGCCCTTTCTGCAAGAAGCACACCGATCACAAAGAATCTAAATAAGACCGCGCGCGTAGTTTTACGCGCCGTTTGAGGTAAACAAATGGCAAACGCAACTAGTAAATCAAAAAACAATAAACCGAGTTGGTTTCGTCGCGTCGGAGCAAAGATTAAAGAAACTTTCTCTGAATTAAAGAGAGTCAGCTGGCCGAAGTTTGACACCGTTTTGAAAACGACGGGTGTCGTTCTTGTAATTGTTATCGCTTTCTTGATTATCGTTACAGGCGTTGATTCCCTTTTGGGCTGGCTTCTCGAATTGATTTCTCAAGGTTAATTAGGGAGGGTACGTGATGAACGAACAACCCAAGTGGTATATCCTTCATACCTATTCCGGCTATGAAGCCATGGTAAAGGACAGCCTTGAAAAATTAATTGAGAATAACAATCTCGGTGATTATATCGTTGATTTGAAAATCCCTATGGAACAAGTCATCGAAGAAAAGAACGGCAAAAAGAAGGTCGTTGAAAGAAAACTCCTTCCCTGCTACGTCTTTATCAAGATGATTTATACCAACCAGATTTGGTACTACGTAACGAGTACTCGCGGTGTTACGGGATTCTGCGGTCCTCAGGGCCGTCCTATCCCTATGAAACCCGACGAAATTCGTAAAATGCGCCTTGAAGAATTTGTTTCCAACGTCGATTTCGGCGTCGGCGACACCGTTTCTATCGAGGACGGACCTTTGAAGGGATTCTTCGGTACGATTAAAGAACTCAACAACACCGCGCAAAAAGCGAAGATTTCTACGACTATGTTCGGTAGAACGACGGATGTTGAAGTTGAGTATATTCAAATCAAGAAGGTGGACGCAACCCTTCCTGAAGATTCGGAAGAAGATTCCGAATAATTTTAAGCCAAGGCATTCGCCTTGCTGCGCGGCGCAGTTTTGTCGCTGCGCTCACCCCTTTCGGTAATAAGTGGGAGAGACGTCAAATTTTTGAGGGCGTCTTGAAAAAACCACAATAGGAGAAAATATTTATGGCAAAGAAGATTACAGCAGTCGTAAAATTGCAACTTCCCGCTGGTAAAGCTACTCCGGCTCCCCCCGTTGGTTCCACCCTTGGTCCCTTCGGTATTAACTTGCCCGGCTTTACGAAGGAATTTAACGCAAAAACGGCAGACAAAGCAGGTCTCATCATCCCCGTTGTTGTAACGATTTATCAAGATCGTTCCTTCACGTTCATTTTGAAGACCCCCCCCGCTCCCGTTCTTATCAAGAAGGCTCTTGGTATCGAAACGGCAAGTGCAAAACCCAACAGTGTTAAAGTTGGTAAGCTCACGAAGGCTCAAGTTGAGGAAATCGCAAAGATGAAGATGCCCGATTTGAACTGCACGTCGCTTGAAAGCGCAATGAGCATGGTCGCAGGTACAGCTCGTAGTATGGGCGTTACCGTAGAAGACTAAGCGGAGGTGTAAGAAGATGAAATACGGAAAGAAATATACGGATAGCGTAAAAGCATTCGATTTAACCAAGCAATACGAAGTGAACGAAGCAATGAACGTCGTTCTTGAAACTGCTAAGGCTAAATTCGACGAAACTATCGAAATGCACGTTCGTTTGGGCGTTGACCCCCGTCAAGCAGACCAACAAGTTCGTGGCGTTCTCGTTCTTCCCCACGGTACTGGTAAAACCAAGAGAGTTTTGGTTATCGCAAAAGGCGCAAAGGCTGACGCTGCTCAAGCAGCTGGCGCAGACTTCGTTGGCGCTGAAGAACTTATCGCTAAAATCCAAAACGAAAACTGGTTCGACTTCGACGTTATGATTACCACCCCTGACATGATGGGTATGGTTGGTCGTATCGGTCGTGTGCTCGGTCCCAAGGGCTTGATGCCTAACCCCAAGAGCGGTACCGTTACTATGGACGTTGAAAAGGCAATCAAGGAAGTTAAAGCTGGTAAAGTTGAATACAGACTTGACAAAACGGCTATTATCCACTGCCCTATCGGCAAGAAGAGCTTCGGTCAAGAAAAGCTCGTTGAGAACTTCACCGCTCTCTACGACGCAATCGTTAAGGCAAAGCCCGCTGCTGCAAAAGGTCAATACGTGAAGAGCGTTACCATCGCTTCTACGATGGGCCCTGGCGTAAAGGTTGCTGCAAAAGCGTAAGCCTTAAAAGATAAAACGTCTGCTTTTAAGACGTAACAAAAAAAATAAAAACTTCGTCAAAGGCAGTTAAAAATGCTTGACTGCCTTTGATGAAAATGTTATACTAATATAGCAAAAACAAAAGCCGTAGATGACGAGCACCGAAAGGTTTGATGGGTAACCGCTCGTTGAGGTGTAAAGAACAGCTTGCCATGATAGTGAGAATGTGTCCTTATGCCCCTTCGGCGTAAGGTTTTTTTATTGTCTAAGACAGGTAGAGAAATCTACTTAAAGGAGGTCAAAGAATGTCAAATTTAGATGCAAAGAAACAAGTTGTTGAAGAAATCAAAGCAAAAATCCAAGCAAGCAAGTCGGTAGTCCTTGCAGATTACAACAAGCTTACCGTTTTGGAAGTTACCGCTTTGAGAAACAAATTCAAAGAAGCTAACTGCGAATACAAGGTTTACAAGAACACCCTCGTAAGACGTGCATTTAACGAACTCGGCGTAACCGATTTCGATAACGACCTTAACGGTACGACGGCAACCGTATTCAGCGCAGACGAAACGAGCGGCGCTGCAGTATTTGCAAAGGCTGTTAAAGAAAACCCCGCTTTGACGGAAAAAATCGTTCCTAAGTGCGCATATCTTGAAGAAAAATATCTTGATAAAGCCGCAGTTAAAGAACTTTCTGCAATTCCTTCCAAGGAAGTGCTCATCGCGAAGATGCTCGGTTGCTTGCAATCTTCTATCACCAAATTCGTTTACGTTTTGGATACTATTGCAAAATCGCAAGAAGCAGCTAACTAATCCATATCAAAAATCATTATTAAAAATCGGAGGAAAAAATTACTATGGATATGCAAAAATTTATTGAAGAAGTAAAATCTATGACCGTTCTTGAATTGAACGAACTCGTAAAAGCTCTTGAAGCTGAATTTGGCGTAAGCGCTGCTGCTCCCGTAGCTGCTGCTGGTGTTGGCACTGCAGAAGCTGCTCCCGCTGTTGAAGAAAAGACGGAATTCGACGTTGTTCTTAAAGAAATCGGTCCCAACAAGATCGCTATCATTAAGGTTGTACGTGAAGCTACCGGTCTTGGCCTTGCTGACGCTAAGAAAGCAGTTGAAGCTATGGGCGTTATCAAAGAAAACGCTCCCAAAGCTGACGCTGAAGCTCTTGTTGCTAAGCTTAAGGAAAACGGCGCTACTGCTGAACTTAAATAATTTCGGCTCAATCACGTCGCTTGGTTGATTTTTGAAACGCCGTTTTAAAAAACGGCTCGGCGGAAAAATACCGCGAAATTCTTCGCGTTTTGCTCGGTTACAGACCACTGATGGTATGCGCCCTCACAAAACGCTTGTCTTTCTTGCATTTTTCTCGTCAATCCATCAAAAAATGTTTTGATGTAAATCAATCTTTCTCCGTGATATAGCCTAAGTTTAAAAACTTACGAACGCTCAAAGCCGAACGGACGACCGCTCGGCTTTTTGTGTTCATATCATATTTTTGTCCTTTTGTTTTATTAAAATCCCCTACCCATGTACGAAATATCGTAAAGACGGTGAGAATTCCCCCTACCCATGTGCGCGACGAAGAAATGGACGGGGCAGGTACGAGATTTGAAAATTTTTGAATAAAACGGACAAAAAGGTGGTATAATATAAATACTATCATTTATGGGGGTGCACCGGATTCGATTGCCGGTGAGCGAAGAGATAAGCATACCGCAGACGGAGTGGCTGCGCAAAAACATTCCAACTAAATTTAAATGCAGATAATAATGCATACGCTCTTGCAGCGTAACTTCGTTTTTTAACGAAACGTCGTGCCTAATTTACCCGTTGGTTAGGGCCACGGCGTCAAAGAAACGGGAAACTCTTTAGAAAATCGGAAGGTGTTTTTTAAAGGGAATTTAGCCTTCTGCGTTCACTAAAGCGTGTTTACCCGCGTTAGTGAATTAAGAAATAATAGATAAACTAAGTATGTAGAAAGTTTTTTGGCAGCCGAGTAAGACGTGGGTTCAATTCCCACCACCTCCACCAAACGAAAAGACGCCCGAAGGCGTCTTTTTTTTGTTTGGTGGAGGTGGTGGGTTGAGAAGGCAAACGCATTATCGTGGGGGCACGCGAGCGAGCAAAAACAGTAACGCCCCTATCTTTCTCAAGAATGGTTGTGAGCGACACTTTGCCGAGAGGGCTCCGCTTGCGGAGTTTCGGCAAACTTCCACCCACAAATATCTAATTCAAAATTCTAAATGCGTATATCACGCATTGCGTTGGGATGTTCCTTAAAAAACCTATATAATTCTTCTACTAACGATTTATATTTGTTTGCGCGTTCAGCCCCGTTTTGATTGTAAATGTCTGCCAGTACGTCTATGACTTCGCCGTATTCTTTATCGCTCGTATCCTTCCTTTTCACGTCGCGCTTAAAGTATGCTATAAGAGTGTTACGGTGGTAGTCAAACATTTGTTGATATACGCTATCGTCGAGTAATTCGCTATGTAACCGTAAATAGCGGTGTACCCAAGTAAACATTCTTTTTCTACCTTCTTTCTTCCAATACCGTTGAAAACGACGGATCTCCATTTTTTCTTCTAATGTCATATTTTCACCTATATAAGTTTATAATTTCTTTTTTCTTTTGTTTTGCATACTCGTAAGCGAGTTTTGTTCCGCTTTTGGGTTGATACGTGGATAATGCGCTACGGGATTGTTTGCGTAAAGGCGGTTTGTATTCTTCATTATAATAGAACACGCAAAAATCACTTGCGTTTATCATTTCTTGATTGCGTTCGACGTACCGCGCAACCCCTGCGTTTTCTATTCGTTCAGGCATATAGGTATCTTCAAAATCACGAAGAATATACGCTATATACCGCTCTTCAAGTTCTGGATAATACATACGAGCGTAAACGCGTTTAACGTGGGGGTATTCTTCCCGTAGTTCTTTGACCACTTCTTGACACAAATCATCGAAACGGCTTTTACTTCCAAACAAGAATTTGTTTACGCCTTTTTCCGTTATTAATCGTCGAATCGTATCTATTAAACTTTGTTTTAATTCTGGCGTTTTTTCAACGTTTCTATGCCCGATAAAACAACACACTTTTCCGTCCATACTTTACCCATAAAAGCAAAAAAAGATGCCGCATACCTTACGATACACGGCACCGTAGAATATACCTTTCTCGTAAGTTTGCGACAACTCTTTTCTAATA
>JAFVRE010000057.1 GCA_017504465.1 Clostridia bacterium
TAGAGAAGAAGTAGCAAGTGTAGAAGTTTTCGACGACGGTATATCGGTAGTGTTCTATGCGGACTATTGCAAGCACGGCAACGAGATAATGGAAGAAGCTGACGATTTAACGCCGAAGAACACAAGTTTAGACGAAATCGGGTTAGACCAAACGGCGCTGGGTGGTGCAAAATCGAAGTTTAGAAGCAATATCGAAGCGATACGTTTAATGGAACGGCTTTACGTAGAGAAGCGTGAACCTACGACGGCAGAAAAACTCACGCTTGCAAAATACGTAGGCTGGGGCGGACTTGCGAAAGCCTTTGACGAAAAGGACGAGAATTGGCAAAAGGAATATAAAGAACTCAAAGAAACTTTATCGACGGACGATTACGCGAACGCAAGAGCAAGCGTATTAAGCGCGTACTATACGCCGAAAGAAGTGATTGAAGGTATGTATTCCGCGCTTGAAAGATTTGGTGTAAAGGGCAATAACAAAATTCTCGAACCTGCGATGGGAACGGGTAATTTCTTCGGATATATGCCGAAAGGGATAGCGGAGAACGCGAAACTTTACGGCGTAGAGTTGGACGAAATTACAGGCAAGATAGCCACGAAATTATATCCCAATGCGAACGTGCAAATCAAAGGCTTTGAACAAACGACGTTTTCAAACAATCATTTTGATATTGTGGTAGGCAACGTACCGTTCGGGCAGTTCGGCGTATTTGATAGCGATTACGCGAAAGAGAATTTCTATATCCACGAATATTTCATAGCAAAGTCTATCGACAAGTTAAAGCCGAACGGGATAATGGCGGTCATCACGAGCGCGGGTACGATGGATAAGCGTAGCCAAGCTATGCGAAAGTACGTAGCGGATAGAGCCGAGCTTATCGGCGCGATAAGACTTCCGAATACGGCGTTTAAGCAAATCGCCGGCACGGAAGTTGTGGCGGATATCCTATTCTTCAAAAAACGCGAAGAAAAGATTTACGCGGACGGGGAAAATACGAAATGGCTTGCAAGTAAGGAATTGCAAGACGGATACCTTGTCAACGAATATTTCCATAACCACCCCGAAATGGTACTTGGAACGTTCAAAGAAGAAATCGGAATGTACGGCGCGAAAGACTTAACCGTAATTCCCGACGGGCGAGATTTGAAAACCGCGCTATTGGAAGCGATAGAGAAACTTCCTGCTAACTTCTATACGAACCCCGAATATTCTTTGGAAGAAGAAACGGGCAAGGTAGAAGTGGACTACACCGTAAAACCGACTTGTTATAAAGCGGAAAACGGCAAGCTCTATATGAGAATGGGCGACGAAATGGTCGAGCAGGATATTCCCAAGCATCCGCAGGACGCATACGAGCGTATTCGTGGAATGATAGAACTTCGCAGTCAATTACGGCACGTATTGGATATTCAATCAGGTGGTTGTTCGGACGAAAAATTAGCGGAAGAACAAAAAATACTCAACGCAAATTACGACAAGTTCGTAAAGAAATACGGGTACTTAAACAGTTCCACGAACAAGAGATTGTTCAAAGACGACGGGGATAGTGCGTTGGTATTTGCTTGCGAGAACTATTCAGAAGAAAAGAAAACCGCCACAAAAACGGATATTTTCCATAAGCGAACGATACGCCCGTATGCCGTACCGACAAGTACGAACGACTGTTTTGAAGCGTTGCAGATTTCCAAGAACGAGCGCAGTAGTGTGGATATTTCGTATATCGAAGAGCTGACGGGAAAAGACTACGACACGATTTTATCCGAGCTTGGCGCAACCGTTTATCGAAACCCCGTAGAAGTCAATCCCGAAGATAAGTATTCAGGCTTTGAAACGTCGGAAGAATACCTTTCGGGTAAGGTCGTACAAAAGTTAAATATAGCAAAGCGATATGCAAGCGAGTTCCCGAATATGGGTTATGAGCGAAACGTGAAAGCGTTGGAAGAAGTACAACCTACGCCTATTCCCGCGTCGGATATATCGGTAAAAGTAGGCACGAATTGGATAGACAAGCAGTATTACGTGCAATTCTTATTTCAGCTTTTACGATTGCCAAGATACTACTATCCCGACGGCATAACGATTTTCTATAACAGTTTCGATTCGAGTTGGCGCGTAGACGTAGGTATGCACGTACGAAGGCTTTCTGAAATGAACGTAAAGAGCGTGTACGGCACGAACGACGCAGGCGCGTATAGGTTGTTTGAAGACTTGCTCAATTCAAGAGCGACGACGATTTATGACGTAATCGAAGAAAACGGCAAGGAACGTCGAGTAGTCAATCAAGCGAAAACGATAGCGGCGCGTGAAAAGCAAAACAAAATCCAACAAGAGTTCAAGGCGTGGATATTTAACGACCCTGAACGCAGAGAAGATTTAGAAAGGGCGTATAACGCAAGGTTTAACCAAGTACGGTTGCCTACGTATGACGGGAGCTATCTAAAATTCCCTGAAATGAATCCCGCTATCGAACTTCGTCCGCACCAAAAGAACGCGGTGCATAGAATTATTACGAGTGGGAACACGCTTTTGCATCACGTTGTTGGTAGCGGTAAGACTTATACGGTTGTATCGGCGGCTATGAAATTACGGCAATATGGACTTGCTACAAAGCCTATGATAGTCGTACCGAATCACTTGGTAGAACAATGGGCGGATTCGTTTAGAGTACTGTATCCGAGCGCGAATATCTTGGTTGCGCACAAGGAAGATTTAGCGAAAGATAACCGAGAGAGATTCGTATCGAAAGTGGCTATGGGTGATTGGGACAGCATTATTATCGCACAAAGCACGTTTGCGAAAATTCCTATTTCCAAAGAACGACAAATTAAAAAGATAAACGAAGAAATCTACAAAATCGACCAAACGATAGCGCATTTGTGGGAGAACAGCGAAAGACCGCAAGGCGCAGTCAAGAACTTGGAACGTATTAAAAAGAACCGTAAAAAACTTCTTGAAAAATTGATGGACGATAGCAAGAAAGACGATTTGCTTATCTTTGAAAAGTTGGGTGTAGACTACTTATTCGTAGACGAAGCGCACGCTTATAAAAACCTTGCGTTATTCACGAAGATGAACAACGTATCGGGTATTTCCAAAGCGGCAAGCGCGCGTGCAAGTGATATGCAGTTAAAATGTGAGTATATCAACGAATTGCACGGTGGGGATAAAGGCGTGGTATTTGCGACGGGAACGCCGATAAGTAATTCAATGGCGGAAATGTATACACTCCAAACGTATCTCCAAAACCAAACCTTACAAGAAACGGGCATTACGTTTTTTGACGGTTGGGCGGCGAACTTTGGTGAAACGGTAACGGCGCTTGAAATGGCTCCGTCTGGGAAAGGCTATAAAGCCAAGACGAGATTTGCAAAGTTTACGAACCTTCCTGAACTATTGACAATGTATCACGCGTTCGCGGACGTGCAAACGGCGGATATGGTTAAATTGGACGTACCTACGGTAGACAAGAAAGTGGTTGCGTTGAAACCGACGGAAACGGTATTACGGCTTGCAGACGAGATTGCCGAGCGTGCAGAGCGTATTCACGATAGGGCGGTAGACGTACACGTGGATAATATGCTCAAAGTCACGTCGGACGGCAAGAAAGTAGCGTTAGATCCGCGCGTTTACGATAGGGCTTGTGCGGACGAGCAGGACAGCAAAATCAATGCGTGCGTGGAACGAGTTTTTGAAATTTGGGAACGCACGACGGATAACAAAGGCGTACAGCTTATCTTTTGTGATTTGTCTACCCCGAAAAAAGCCTTCAAGGACTACGAACACGGACAAGACTTCGACGTTTATAACGACATTAAATACAAGCTCGTTCAGCGCGGTATTCCTGCGGAAGAAATTGCTTTTATTCACGATGCGAACACGGATGCGCAAAAGATGAGTTTGTATAAAGACGCGAACGCAGGGAAAGTGCGTGTGTTTATCGGAAGCACCGAAAAGTGTGGGGCAGGTATGAACGTACAGCAAAGATTATTTGCTTTGCATCATTTGGATACGCCGTATAGACCGCTTGACTTGCAACAACGTGAAGGTCGAATTGTACGACAAGGAAACAGTTATAAAAACGTAGAGATTTACACGTACGTAACCGAGCGAACGTTTGATAGTTATTCCTATCAAATCTTGGAGAATAAGCAAAGGTTTATCAGTCAAATCGAACGCGGAGATATGACTATAAGAGAAGCGGAAGATATAGACGAAACCACGCTTTCGTATGCCGAGATTAAAGCAATCACGGCAGCGAATCCGAGAATTAAACGGAAGATGGAAGTGGATACGGAAATTCAAAGACTACGGGTACTTGAAAGCGAATATCGAAAGAGTTTGTATAGTACGCAAGACAAGGTAAGAAAGTTCTTCCCCGAAGAAATTCGCAGACAAACGCTGTATTTGGAAAACTTACAAAAGGATATAGAAACGGTCAAGGCAAAATACAATCCCGACCCCGAACAGTTCTCTATCAACGTGCTTGGGAAAGTATATACGGATAAGGTAGAAGGCGGTAGGGCGTTAATGGA
>JAFVRE010000058.1 GCA_017504465.1 Clostridia bacterium
CACGGAAGCTTTTTTAAACGAAATTCAGCTTGAAAGCGAAAAGAGCACTGCGCTTGACAAGGCGATGACCTATCTCACGGCGGCTCAAAAAACCGAGAAGCAAGTCAAGGACTATCTTTATCGCAAAGGATATCTTCCCGCGGTGGTAAAATACGTCATAGAGAAACTGCGCGAATATCGTTTCGTTGACGATAAAGACTACGCGGAAACGTACGTCGAAAATACTTCCGCGAGAAAAGGGAAACGCCTTATTCAAGTAGATTTATACAAAAAAGGTATTTCTAAGGAAAAAATTGAAGACGCTATGCAAACGCTCGACGAAGAAAGTCAGCTTTCAGGCGCAGTCGCAATCGCAGAAAAATATATGCGTTCAAAAGAACCAACGCGTGAAAATTTTGCTAAGGCGTTTCGGTATTTAATGAGCAAAGGCTTTGATTACGACGTATCAAGAAAAGCGCTTGACGAATTAGGTCGGAGTGAGGACGAAGAATGAACGGGGGATATACGATGAGAATTGTGCGCTTTGAAGAAATTTCTTCGACGAACGATTACGTAAAAGAACAAAAAAAATACGGAGAAAATCTTATCGTTATCGCCAAACGCCAAACGGGCGGAAGGGGAACGAAAGGTCGTTCTTTTTCCTCGAACGAGGGGGGCGTGTATTTAACGAAGCTTGTTTTTTATAAAAACTTCCCGGCGGAAAAGGTCTTTTTAGTAATGGCAAGAACAGCGGTTGCAGTCTGTAAAACTTTGGAAAGTTTTGGGCTTAAACCCGTTATCAAATGGGCGAACGACGTATTTATAAACGGTAGAAAGATTTGTGGGATTTTGATTGAAAACTCTTTTAGTGGCAAAGAAATCTCTTCGTCGATTATAGGTGTGGGGCTAAACGTGAATAACAGTTTACCTGAAGAGCTTTCAAATATCGCAATTTCCATGCGCGAAGCTATTGGTGAAAAAGTTGATTTCGACTTGGTAGAAAAACGTCTTGTTGAGAATTTGAACTATCCATACGACATGTCGGAATACCGCTCGCGCGTCGGGTATTTAAATAAAGAAGTTACGCTTATTGAAGGGAGTAGTTCATTGCGCGTTATTCCGCTTTCAGTTGGTGATGACGGCGCGTTGACCGTATCGATAAACGGCGAACTCCGAAAAGTCTTTGCGGGAGAAGTTTCCCTTTTGGTGTAAAATGAAAAATCTTTTGACGAATGAACAAATGCGAAAGGTAGATGCTTTCGCTATGCAAAAAGTTTCTAGCTTAGAGCTTATGGAGCATGCTGGTAAAGCTGTTTTCAAACGTATTCAAGAGCTGCTGAAAGACAGGAGCGGCAAGGTTGTTTGTGTTTGCGGCGGTGGTAATAACGGCGGAGACGGATTTGTTACCGCCCGCCTATTGCTTTCAAACCGTTATGACGTGTGCGTGCTTTGTAGAGCGGAAAAATTTAGCAAAGAAGCGATCGTAAATCGTGGAAAATATCTCTCGCTCGGCGGAGAAATTTTTTCGGATATGCCTAAAGACAGGGTAACAATCATTGTCGATTGTCTTTTAGGTACTGGATTTTTTGGGGAAGTTCGTGCGGAGACGTCCGCGCTTATAAAACTTATCAACGCAAAGAAAGAAGCGGGCTCGTACGTTGTTTCGGTGGATATTCCGTCGGGAATTTGCGGGGACAACGGTCTCGGCGAACTATTTGTTTTTGCAGATGAAACGCTTTGCGTGGGCGAGGAAAAACTAGGCGTTTGGCTTTTAAACGGTTTGGATGGAGCCGGCGAAGTGCGTACGCTCGATATAGGCTTAAAAGGGTTCGAAAATGAAAATTACGTCCGCCTGATTGAAAAGCAAGACGTAAAAAAGCTTTTACCTGTTCGACGTAGAAATTCGCATAAGGGAAGTTATGGCAAAGTCGCCATTCTCGGCGGTAGTGAGCAATATTTTGGTGCAGGATATTTATCTTGCCTATCCGCTCTTAATAGCGGGGTTGGTTATACCGCCTGGTTCTTGCCTAAAGAGCTTATAAAAACAGCCTTCTTAAAAATTCCTGAAGCTTTATTTGTTTCCACGAATGACGGGTACAGGTATGAGTTTAGCGAAGAAATTTGTCAAAAACTTTGCGAGTACGACGCGATTGCGTTAGGTATGGGGCTTGGCGTAAGCGAGGCGATATATAAGACAATACTCTATCTTTTTAAGCATTATAACGGCAAACTTTTGTTAGATGCGGACGGGTTGAACAGCTTGGCGAAATTTGGTAAAGCAGATGATTTCTTGAAAATAAAAGAGTGCGACGTGGTAATTACGCCGCACATGAAAGAATTTTCTCGACTGACAAAAATAGATATATCCGATTTACAAAGCGAACCTTTGCGTTATATCAACGAATGGATGAAAAAGTATGCGACGACATTGCTTTTAAAAGGTGCGAGCACCTTGATTGCAAGCGGTCAAAAAATTGTCTTAACAGCTCGCGGTTGTTCCGCGCAAGCCAAAGGTGGCAGTGGGGACGTGCTTGCAGGCCTAATTGCGGGGTTGTGCGCACAAGGCAAGAATTCTTTTGAAGCGGCAGTACTCGGCTCGTACATGGTAGGGGTATCTGCGGAAATTTGCGCTAAAAACAAATCTGAATATTCAGCCTTACCTACCGATTTTATTGCATGTATCGGGGCGGCGTTTTGCTCAATTAGCGATACCCGAAAATTCGAATGAATATAGATAGCGTAAAAAACAAACACGCAACGGCGGTATAATAAATGGAATAAGGGGTAAAGAACGAATAAGCGGAAAGTAATACGCCGCTTTTAAAGAATTGTTTGCTGTTACTTTTCGCGAAGCACAGCGCGCGATAACTCGTTCGCTTTGGAGTGTTGAGTTTGAGTGGAAATTCTTTTGGAAGTACATTCTCGTCTTTCAATACGCGGTAGAGAAAATTTCCTTGAATGGTTTGCAAACAAAGCTTTTCGCTGAGGGTTATCGCGTCGAGGGAGAGCTTGTCGCAAAGCACAACGGCATTTTGCAGACCGCGAAGACTTTTTGCGGCACAGGCAACGTCGTCCGCATTGAGTTCCCTAAATAAAAATAGCGGAAGAAAGAAAAAGCCTTCGCAAGTAATTGTTCCTGCCGGCGCAGGTTGATTTTTAATAGCAACTTCTTCAAATTCCGTGCAAAGCTTTTTTGCAAGCAGAGGAAGTCTTGGTTCGAGGAATTCTTTTATTTCTTCGGGCTCGGCTAATCCCAAATAAAGAAATAAATTTTCCTTTTCTTTCTCTTCGGATTTTTTGAGCGAGAAAACACGTTGCTTTTTTCGAAGTCGAACGGCGAGAAGAAAGGCGCAAGCCGCGCCGAGAAGAATGCTCGGGAATAAGGCGACAATCAGCCTTACGCCTAAGAATCTGAGAATAAATAAAAGGCAAAACGCGCTCAATGAAAACGCAAAAAACAAATCAGAATAATAAGCGGATTTTTTCATATTTAGATTTTTGCCTAAAATAGGCTTTTTAAACTTGTAAAAGCTGAAAAAATGTAGTATAATAAGAGAGTAGTAGAAAAACTCGTAAAAAAGGAAGGCGTTATGCGGATAGGAATCTTCGGGGGGTCCTTCGATCCTGTACATTTAGAACATTTCAATTTAGCCAAGCGTGCAATTGAATCGCTCTCGCTCGATAAATTAATTGTTATGCCTGCACACACGCCCCCGCATAAAAAAGGCAAGACACTGACATCTAATCTGCAACGCCTTGAAATGTGTAAGCTCGCCTTCGCGCCTTTAAAAAATGTCGAAATTAGCGATTATGAAATAACGAGCGGCGGTATAAGTTATACTTATCTTACCTGTGAACATTTTAAGAAAATATTTCCAACTGCAAAACTATTTTGGTTGGTTGGGACGGATATGCTGCGAGACTTCCCAAACTGGAAATATCCCGAAAGGATTTTAGAGAACGTTGAGCTTGCAGTTTGCGCGCGAGCGGAAAACGCAGGTTGGGTGAGCGCGGAACAAGATAGATTTTTCAAGCGTTTTTCGAATTTTTTTTCGATTATTGACTATAATGGAAAGGAAATTTCTTCCACGTTTATTCGAGTAAAATCGGGTGCGGACGAAGACGTTGCAAAGCTTGTAGGAGATGACGTTGCAAAGTATATTAAAAAGAATGGGCTTTATAAAATAGACGGAGCAAAAGAAGCCTTAGCGCTTTTGACGGCAGAAAGAAAAGCACACAGCCTACGCGTTGCCTATATGGCAGCAAAACGGGCACCATCGTTAGGGGTGCCCGAGCGAGTGACAATTCAAGCCGCGCTTTTCCATGATTGCGCTAAATATTTGCCTTTAGACCATGAATTTTTAGAAGGGTTTGAGTGTACTGAACGCATACCTGCCCCCGTCCTGCATCAATTTACAGGCGCATATTTGGCAAGGACTCGGTTTGGTATTACAGACAAAGACGTTTTAAACGCAATCTCCTATCACACGAGCGGAAGAGCGTGTATGAGCGCGCTTGAAAAACTGATTTTTCTTTCGGATATGCTCGAAGAAGGACGTGATTTTGCTGGCATAGATAAACTTCGTGAATTATTTTGGGATCGCTCAGACGATTTGACGAAATGTATGGCGCATGCCCTTTCGCAAAGTTTGGAATTTTTACGAGAAAAAGGCGGAGAAGTTTACGCCTTGACCGTTCAAGCGGCAAATTATTATAAAAAACTCATTCAAAAGGAGAATGGACATGACTGAAATTACAAGTAAAGAATTAGCCCTTGCGGCGTGTAAAGCTCTTGCGGATAAGCGCGGTAAAGATATTGTAACCCTTTACGTGCGCGAAAAGACCTCGCTTTGCGATTATTTCGTATTAGCAAGCGGTAGCAATTCCTCACAAATTCGCGCAATGGGCGAACGCGTTGAAGAAGTTATTTCTCGCGAGTATGGTATTGATCCTACGCGTACTGAAGGCGTGCGTGACGGTAGATGGGCAGTCGTTGATTACGGCGACGTTATCGTGCATATTTTTAACGACGATACCAGACTATTCTATCATCTTGAAAGGCTTTGGGGGGACGGCGAAAATCTTGAAAAATACGTTGATCCCGACGAAGATAAATAAAAAGATATATTTTTAATGATTATTTAAAACGAAATTCCTTAGGCTCGCCGTAGTTTTGCTTTGGCCGAGTCCGTTTGCGTTCAACAATATAATAAATAGGCTCTCGTTCCTTTTCTTTGGGTTCGGGAGACTTTTTTTCTTCAACCGCGGAGTTTGCGGCGGCGCTTTCATCAAGCTGATCTTTTGCTTTCCAACCAAGCTTTAATAATACGATAATGTGCACCGAAAGAAAACAAAACAGAAACAAGAAAACGACCAAACCGAAACCGCTAATAGCGGTTACACTTAAAAATGAACAGGGCAGGTACGTATTGAGTAAAATAATAAATAAAATATCCATACTTAAATTATAATACCTTTTAAATATCGAAAAAAGGTTACCAAGCACGTAAAAAATCGAATTTTAGCGAAAAACGAGTATCTAACGTTAAACTTATTAAAATAGAAAGTACTCTCACTATTTGAATGAGTATATTTGATTAACAGGACTCATAAATTAATGGTATGAGAAGATATTTTTCTATAATATTCGCTACAATTTGTTTTTGCATAACAGCGTGTTTTACCGCGCTCCGTTCAATCGTTTACGAACGTGAAAATAGTATTTTTGCTTCATCGGAGAGAGTGTTCACCGTCGTGATAGACGCAGGTCACGGCGGTATGGATGGTGGTGTGGTAGGTAAACGCACGGGTATAAAGGAAAGCGATTTGAATTTGGGGGTAAGCTTTGCCTTAAAGGACGTTTTTGAAGATGCAGGCTTTTTTGTTGTGTTGACGAGAAAGACGCAACTCGGCTTATCAGACGACGTTGGACTCTGGAATAAAAATGCCGATATGCGAAAACGCAGAGAAATTATAAAAAATGCAAATCCTGACTTGGTATTGTCCATTCATCAAAATTCTTTACCGTCTTCCACGCGGGTTAGAGGCGGACAGGTATTCTATAAAACGGATTCGCTTGTAGGCGAAAAACTTGCCGTGCTTGTGCAAGATGCTATAAATTTTGTTTATAGCAAACACGGCGTAAAAGATCGCGTAGCGAAAGCGGAAGAGTATTATATGCTTGAGTGCACGAATGCGCCTTCACTCATAGTTGAATGCGGATTTCTTTCAAATGCGGAAGACGAGTATTTGCTTACTACAAATACGCACAAGAAACAATTAGCAAACGCAATTTTTTCAGGAGTTATGGCGTTTTTTTCGCAAAGCTGACCGCTTCAAGCATATAAAAAGTATGTAAAGAGCATAACGTTTAGAATAAAGAAGACGTACAATTTTTTTTACAAAGTAAAAAAGATCTAAAAAACAAATTAAAAAACCTCGCGTAAGCATGGAAAAAACTAAAATAACGCTTGTCATTTTTCTTCAAATGTGGTATAATTATATGAAAGAAAGTTTTTGGAGGCGGAATATGCTCTTGCAGGGTGATTTTCTCACAAGAGAGGAAGCAAAACGGTTGAGTCCCGTCACGCTTGCGTTTTTGGGTGACGCGGTGTACGCGTTATACGTTCGCGAAAAGCTTGTGAAAACAAGTGGGGCTAAAGTATCCGATTTTCAACGTGCCTCTTCGAAAATTCTTTCTGCGCATGCGCAAAGCGAGTTTTTGAACGAGCTTTTACCTCTTTTTACCGAAGAAGAAAACGAGATTTTTCATCGCGGCAGGAACGCTAAAAAAGCGACGAAGAGTAAGAACGCCGCGCCTATGGAATATAATCGATCGACGGGCTTGGAAGCGGTTGTCGGGTATCTGTACGCCATCGGGGAAGTTCAAAGGCTGGAAGAATTATTCTCAGTAATAGATGAAGAAAAGTTTAAAATTATGGCGCAAGCAACGGCGTTTAAGCCTTCGCGATAAGATAGATAGGAGAAATAGCGCGGGCTTGATTGCAAATCAAATTTGGACAAGCTAACACTTAGATAAATAAAGAAAGGAAGAAAGGTATGAAAACGGAAGGAAGAAATGCCGTAAACGAACTGCTTAAAACGGGTAAAAATGTCGATAAAATTCTCATTGAAAAGGGGGCGCAGGGCTCACTTTCTGTGTTGTTCGCGGAGGCGAGAAAACGCAAATTGCGGGTTCAGTTTGTTGACAGGCAAGTGCTCGATAAAGAGAGTGTAACCGGTCGCCATCAGGGTGTTATTGCATTTACAACCGATTACGAATATTATGACGTTGAAGATATTATTTCGGGAAAGAAGAACGAAAAGGGTGGTTTTATCGTGCTTTGCGATGGGATTGAAGACGTGCATAATCTCGGCAGTATTTTGCGTGTCGCTGAATGTGCCGGCGCGGACGGGGTTGTAATTCCAAAAAACGGTAGCGCAACGGTTACGGAAAGCGTAATTCGCATTTCGGCAGGCGCTGCCGAACACATGAAGGTTGCAAAAGTGGCAAGCCTTAACCAAACGATAGAATTTTTGCAAAAGAACGGCTATTGGATTTACGCGCTTGAAGCAGGCGGCGAAGATATTTATGCGGAAGATTTTTCAGGCAACGTTGCACTTGTAGTTGGCGGAGAAGACAGCGGCGTCAAACGCTTAACGAAGGAAAAATGCGATAAAATTCTTTCTATTCCTTTGCTGGGCCGCGTTAATTCCTTAAACGCTTCGGTTGCGCTTGGAATTGCTGCCTACGAAGTGGTGCGTAATCGATTGAAATAAAACTTTACAAAGGCTGATTAAAATTAGCTATTGAAATAATAAAAAAGATAAGGGGAAGATATGAAGTCGGACGTTAAAGACGAAATTCTTGTCTCGAAAGCGCAGGCTGGGGACAAGCAATCTATGGAAGAACTGCTTTTGCGATACGCGGTACTCGTGCGCGGTCGCGCGCGCGGATTTTTTCTTGTCGGCGGAGAAACGGAAGACCTTATCCAAGAAGGCATGATCGGGCTTTATCACGCAATTTCCGATTATAAAGAAGAAAATTCTACCTTTAAAACTTTTGCCTATCTTTGTATAACTCGACGAATTTTGGATGCGGTAAAAGCGGCGGCGAGGAAGAAAAACGTACCGCTCAATGGGTACGTATCGCTGTTTGACGCGGACGAATCACTTGCTTTAGAAAATCCCGAAACGGAACTTATCCGCGGTGAAGATAAACGTGAATTTTTACAAAAAATGAGCCGTGAGCTTTCTGATTTTGAGTTTAGAGTGACTGTTATGTACATGGACGGTATGAGTTGTTCCGAAATTTGCGAAGCAACGGGGAAGACGGCAAAGAGCGTAGATAACGCTATTCAAAGAAGTAAGAAAAAATTACAAAAATTATTGAATATTACGGCAGAATAAGGAGAAATTATGGCGTATTTGGCATTGTACCGTATGTTCCGTCCCACGACGTTAGACGACGTAGTACGGCAAGAACATATCGTTACCATTTTGAAAAATCAAATAGAAACGGGCCGCGTTGGACACGCGTATTTGTTTTGCGGACCGCGCGGTACGGGTAAGACGAGTATCGCCAAAATTTTTGCTGCGGCAATCAACTGCGAATCGCCTGTAAACGGCTCACCGTGCGGAAAATGCGCGACTTGTCGAGCTCTGGCCGAGCCCACAAATTTGGATATTTCTGAGATAGACGCCGCTTCAAATAACGGCGTAGATGAAATGCGTGACCTTCGTGAAAAGGTGCAATATCCCCCCGTTGGCGGTAAATATAAAGTTTATATTATCGACGAAGCGCACATGCTTTCTCAAAACGCTTTTAACGCGCTTTTGAAAACGCTTGAAGAACCGCCCCGTCATGCCGTATTTATTTTGGCGACAACGGAATCGCAAAAAATCCCCGCGACTATTTTATCGCGGTGTATGCGTTTTGATTTCAAACTCATTCCTCAAACTGATCTCGAGATTCGCCTTAAAAAAGTCTTTGATACAATTGGCAAGAAATATGACGATGAAGCAGTATCTGCAATCGCGCGCGCAGGCGCGGGTAGCGTTCGCGATATGCTCTCGTTAGCTGATACCTGTGTTTCATATTCAGGTGACAAGGTCAGTTACGAAGCCGTCAGCGCGGTGCTTGGAAAAGCTGATTTTAAAACGATTTCTGAGCTTTGTTACGCAATTTTAAGTGGAGAAACAGCCAAGGCAATAGAACGCACGGAAACAGTACTTGCTACAGGCAAAAACGTTGGAGCGTTGCTTATGGACGTACTCTCTTTCTTGAACGATTGCGCGGTGGTAAAAACTTGTCGCGACGCGCAAAACATTTTATCGTTGCCCTCGGAAACGTATGCGGAAACCTTGAAAATCGCACGCGCGGTGGACGGTCATACGTTACTTCGCGCAACCGAGATTTTTACAAAGCTTGAGACGGAACTTCGCTATTCCGCTTCGCCGAGAGTCCTTTTTGAAACGGCGGTGTTTAAGGCGAGTATGCCACAGGTTGATTATGATATCGAGAGCATTCTTGCAAGAATAGAATCGCTTGAAAAGAAGCTTTCGCAGGGCGTGGTTGCTGTGCAGCAAACAACACTTGAACTCGAACCTGCCCCCGCGGAAACAAAAAAACAAGCTCTAAAAAAAGCGTATGAAGTTGAAGAGGAAGAGGAGTCGTATTACGAAGAAGCGCGCCTTATGGAAGAACCCCCTCAAGAGTATTTGTATCAAGAAACGCAATTCATACAAACGCAAACGGCAAAGACTCAATCAGCTGAACAAACTTTCCCCAAGGCGTCACAAAGTTTAGCCGAAGTAGAAAAAGTAGAAGCGAAAAAGCCCATGCTCAAACAAGCGGTTGCAGGGGATGCGAAAAATACTTTTGGTACTTTCTTACGTGCTCTTCGCAAAACGGGCAGAAACGGCGTGCTTTATACCATTTGTATGGATTTAGACTACGCGTATGAGGACGGCATATTTGTGCTCTATACCGAAAGCGATTCTATGTACCGTTCACTCATGAAAGCGGAGCATTACGCACTTTTACAGCAAGCTTTTGAAGCGGTAGGAATGTCGCAGGATTCCTTTACAGTGCGTTTACGCGGTAAGCAAGCGGACGATTTTAACAAGAGCTTTGAAGAGCTTAAAACGCGTTTTGCCGGCGTAAAAGTGGATTTAAAATAAAAATATTCCAATGCCTATCTTGGCGGACGGAACAATTGTAAAGATTAAATAAAAACTAAAAGCAATTTGGAGGAAAATAAAAATGGCAGGATACAGAGGTAACAACGGCGGTATGCAAAATTTAATGATGCAGGCCAAGAAAATGCAAGAAGAAATGGAAAAGACGGCGGCTCTCCTTGACGATTGGGAAATTGTCGGTACGGCGGCAGGCGAAGCGGTTGTCGTATATATGAACGCAAAGAAAATTATTAACGGAATCGAGCTTGACGAGAGTATTGTCGATCCTACGGACGTAGAAATGCTTGAAGATCTTATCATGGCGGCAATCAATGACGGCTATGCTAAGGCGGAAAAAGTATATGAAGAGAAGATGGGACAATACGGAAATATGGGCGGACTTGGAGGCTTGCTGTAATCCATGGAAATTTTTATCGAGCCCATCGGCAAACTTATCAATGAGTTTTCCAAGCTCCCCGGCGTAGGAAAAAAGACGGCTCAACGTTACGCCTATAAAATTATTGATATGCCCGAAGCGGAAGCGCGGGCTTTTGCTGAAGCGATCATCGGCGTTAAACGCAAAGTTAAGTATTGTAATATTTGCGGGAATTTTACAGAAAAGGAAACGTGTGAGATATGCGCTACACGTGATGAGTCCGTGGTTTGCGTAGTCAAAGAACCCAAGGACGTTGCGGCTATTGAGAAATTGCACGAATTTAAAGGGGTATATCACGTACTTCACGGCGTAATTGATCCTATGGACGGAGTCGGTCCTAACGATATTCGTATTCGCGAATTGCTTGCTCGGCTTGCGAGCGGAAAGGTAAAGGAAGTTATTGTAGCGACCAACCCTGACGTGTCAGGGGATGCAACGGCAATGTATCTTGCTCGACTGATAAAACCGCTCGGGATTGTCGTAAGTAGGCTTGCGCACGGTATTCCCATCGGTTCGGAAATTGAATACACTGACGACGTGACGTTAACGCGTGCGTTTGTGGAAAGAAATCAACTTTAATAAAAAAGCTTTGCAGTTGATATTGCAAGGCTTTTTTTGCGTTCATTACAATAAAAAAGCACTCCTTTTCTCTACGGAAAAGGAGTGCTTTTTGTTAGGGATAATTATTTAAATTTTCTAAGTTTTCTACCCGTTAAGGAATTGCGCAACGCGCTGTAAGGTGCGCTGATGACAATGAGCACAAGCGCGCCCATAATAGCAATCCAACCCGAAGCTGCAAATGCAAGCTGCAAATTATAGGGGTTAGCGATAACGTTGGGGTTCTTGAGCGTAAAGTGCATAATCATGCTAGGGATAAGCCAAAGCAATCCGGGCAAACCGCCGAAGAGGATAGGAAGCTTAAGCTTAACGGTTTTGTCTTTCGCAAATAACTTAGCAATAATTTTAACCATCAAATATACCCACGTGGTCATGGAGAATATAAGAACGATGGAAGCAATTTTTAATGCCATACAAATTGAGTTATGAGTGTTTTCATCAATTACGCTCATAAGCTTTTCGCGGACGTTTTGTTTAAGTTCTTCAACGGAATCGTCTTGAGTTTCTTCAGCAACAGTGGAAAGCAAAGCAACGGCATTTCCGGTTTTTGCTGAAGCGCTTTCGTTGGATTCACTTTCGAGCATTTTATTGAAAAGTTCAGCAATCGCGCTATCAAGATCAATTGTACCGTCTTCCGTCGTAAATGTTTCAAGCGCTTCTACGACCGTTTGCTTAAGGGTGGTGGTGTCAATATTTTCGATGTGCAAGTCAGTATCTTCTTTGGTTTGCAAATCGGCAACAACAGTATTCATTACGTTAACAACGGTATCGGCAACGCTTTCGGGAGTAGCTCCTTCAGCCTGCAATGCGTCGGTAACAGTGGTCATCTTTTCGTCAAAGTATTCTTCGTTAATACCTGCTTGTTCAAGTTTTTCTTCGAAAAGCGCGTTATTTTCCGCATTGCCTTGCGTGAGCGCGTTCAACAAAGCGTCTTTACCTTTATTAATGGCAATTTGTTTTGCCGCCTTAAGCGCAATGTTTTCAATTGTAGGCAAGAGCTGGTCAACGAGCGAATCTACGCTCTCATTAATAAGCTCGTCAACAATAGCGGAAACGTCAACGTCTAAGTTGAAATAGAAAATCACTTTATTCAAAACTTTTGCCGCGGTGTCGAACATAAGGTCAGCAGGAATGGTAAGCTCAAGCTTAAGCTCCACGCCTTCGTCAAGAAGCTCGGCTACATCGATTTCTTCGTCGTCAAACTGAATAATTTCCGCGAGAGTTTCTTTCGTCAGCTCCGCGCCTGCGCGCACTTGGAAGAAGGGCTGCGTAGCGTAAAAGATAACGATAAAGAAAGACATAATGAAAATGATAAAATTGAAAATAAGAACGGATAATTTACGTTCACGTTTATTGTCAGCATGAACGTTCGTCAAAAGACTCATATAACCCTCCTAAAAAGTAGAACTCATTTACATAAATTATATTTTTATATAATAACGTATTTATAGTTTACTCTATTTTTATGGAAATGTCAATAACATTTCAACAAGATTTTCGTAATTTTAACAGATTTTTTTGTTCACGAATAAAAAAAATCAAAAAAACGCAAAGTAAGGGTATGTCGAGAGTTAAAGTAAGAGATTTGATGAGGACAAAGGACGAGAAGGAAAGTTGCTTTCCGAGTCCTTCAATAAAGGCAAGGGGAATGCGGCATGACGGGTAAGGATAGAGAAAATTATAATAAAAATTATATCGAATACGTAAATTCTTTTGCCCCGCCAACCAAGCATTTTAAAAACTGTATAAGGACATTTTTTGTAGGCGGCTTGATTTGCACTATCGGTCAGTTTATTCGGATTATTTTAGAAAAAGCTTTCGGGTTATCCGGGGATGAACTTGCGGGCACAACGAGTATGATCCTGATATTCCTCGGATGTTTTTTAACTGGTTTAGGGGTGTATGACCGAATAGGAAGAAACGCAGGGGCGGGCTCGATTGTGCCGATCACGGGCTTTGCAAATAGCGTTGCCTCGCCTGCAATGGAGTTTAAAACGGAGGGCTATATCTATGGGTTGGCGGCAAAAATGTTTGTCGTAGCAGGTCCGATTATCGTTTACGGGGTATTATCAGGATCGCTTGTTGGTGTAATTTATTGGCTTTTAGGTCTTGCATAAAGAAATTAAATGAAGGGGGTAGGTATGCGATCAAATACAATAATTTTCTCAAATAAACCCAAAATAATCGCAACGGGCACGATAGCAGGTCCTAAGGAATGTAGGGGTGTAGTAGGAAAATACGTGGATAAAGCCTTAATCGAGGATACGTTTGGCGAGAGTACTTATGAAAAAGCGGAGTGTAAAATGCTTTCGTTTGCGATTGCAAAAGCGATAAAAAACGCCGGGCTCAAAGAAACGGAAATGGACTTGCTCATTTCAGGCGACTTATTAAATCAGATCATTTCCGCATCTTTTGCCGCGCGAGATTTTGAATTTCCCTTTCTTGGCGTTTACGGCGCTTGTTCTACTATGGCGGAGAGTATGGCGATTGCAGCGGCGTTTATTAATGCGGGATATTATAAAAAAATCGTTGCGGCAACGGGCAGTCACTTTTCTTCCGCCGAAAGACAATATCGATATCCCTTAGAGCTGGGCAATACGCGTCCGCCGCAATCACAATGGACGGTGACGGGAGCAGGCGGTTGCGTAATCTCGGACATGGGCGCCGCAAATTCTCAAACAGACGGGATTTCAATCACTTCAGCAACTTTTGGAAAAGTAGTAGATTACGGAATTACCGACGTAAATAATATGGGCGCAGCGATGGCGCCGAGCGCCTGTTCAACCATTCTGCAACACTTACGCGATATGGGTAGAAAAGCAGATTATTACGATTTGATCGTAACGGGCGACTTAGGTGCTTTAGGAAGTCGTATCTTAAAGGATTTAACTTGGGAAAAGGGCGTAGATATTCAAAAAAATCACGTAGATTGCGGGGAAATCATCTACAACGTGATAGAAGACGAATTCCAAGGTGGTAGCGGCGCAGGGTGCAGCGCAGTAGTGTTTAATTCCTACATTATGGACAAGATCAAAAAGCGCGAATTGAACAAGGTGTTATTCGTAGCGACAGGCGCGCTTTTATCCACGGTGTCAAGCGGCCAGGGGGAAAGTATTCCCTGCATTTCCCACGCGGTTGCGATTGAAAATGTTTAACGTTTTTCTTGCAAATTTGAAGCGGGAAACAGACGCAAAAAATGCGATTTTTATGGAGAGGGAAAATATGTTTGAAGAGTACGCGGAGATTTTAATAGGATTTATAAAAGCGTTCGCGGTAGGAGGGCTTATTTGCGCGATTGCGCAGGTCGTTATCAACTTTACCGATTTGACTGCGGGTAAAATTCTCGTAATTTTCATGCTTGCAGGCGTGGTATTACAGGGCTTAGGTGTCTATCAATATCTTGTAGATTTTGCAGGCGCAGGGGCAACCGTACCCATTTGCGGATTTGGGTATTTACTCGCAAACGGTGGCATACGTGGTGCGGAAAACGGACTGTTCGGAGCGCTGACGGGCGCGTTGAGCTCAGCAAGCGCGGGCATTTCAGCTGCGGTCATTTTTGCTTTTTTGGCCGCATTAGTTTTTAAGGCAAAGAGTAAAAAGAATTAAACGTTCAAGAAAGAATGAAAATATTTTCGTTGAGATAAATGAAAACCCCGAGCGAAGAAAATCGCTCGGGGTTTAGTAGGAAATGATAGGTTACTTTTCTATTTTTATAGGCGAATCGAATACGTCGTTTTGTAAATACACTTCGGGAATAGAACCGACGAGAATAAATTCACCGACTAAAATATCCGTTGAAACTTCGAGGTTTTGTGTTCTTGACGGCATGACAATACTAATGTCCGCAACCACGTTGAGATAGATAGAATGTTTAATTTGGTTGATGCCTACGCTCTTAAATTCAGAAGAAAAATCGCAAGTCACCGAGCTTACGGGGATAATTTTGAAATTGACGGTCGGCCCAACGCCTGCAAGTGCCTCAAACCCTGAGAGCGCGCCAAGGGGAACGGGAATTCCGTTCAAGCTTAAATTTTTCAAGTTTGCTTGGGAAATAGACGCAGTATCGCGTGCAATTTGGTTTATTTTTAAGGCGTTTGCCGATACGGCGATAATTTCTCCATTTTCGTTGCGAGTAACGGACACGAGATCGTCGTAGCGCATTTCGTCGCTTAACGTATAATAGACGGCATCGTTGACTGCAACGGTAGTGGAAGCTCGCATAGTCGCTTCACTGATCGACAAAAGCACCCGCGTCACGTTCTTTTGAAAATATGCCCAAGCGAATACGGTAACGAGAATAAGAACTAATATAAGGGAAAAGAGTCGCTTTTTGAATGTTTTGCTTTGAGGTGGTTTCGCTCTTTTAACGCGTTGTTTTTTGGGGTGCGGCGGTGGATTGAACTTTTAGGAAACGAGCCTTTAAAGGTTTCGGTAAACGTTAATAGCGTTGGTTACAGCGGTGAAGAAATTGCAAAATATTTAAGCGATAATAAAGTCGTTTGCGAGTTTTACGATAGAGATAATTTAGTTTTAATGCTTACCGAAGAAATAGGTAAAGAC
>JAFVRE010000059.1 GCA_017504465.1 Clostridia bacterium
ATTTCTTCGTTTGAAGTGGTGGTGGCGTCCTTAGATAAAGGCATCGTCATCAAATACGCGGACAGCGAAACGAATATGCAATGTCTTTCCGCTGCGGATTATCCCCGTTTGAATAACGATTCCGTAGAAAATAAACCGTATTTTGAAATCAAAGAAGACGATTTTAAAAATCTCATTTCCAAAATCGTGTTCTGCGCGGCTACGGACGAAAGCAGACCTATTTTAAAGGGCTGTTCCTTAGAAGCGAAGGACGGAACGCTGTTCGGTACGGCGCTCGACGGGTTTAGAATGGCAACCAGCTATTGCGTACTTAGCGAAAGCAGCGGATATATGAAGATTACCTGTCCTGCGCGTACGTTGACGGAAATTTCGAGAATGCTTGACGGTGAAGACTTATTGAAGGTCTATGCGGACAAAAATCTGCTTTCCGTTGCGGTAAAGGATACCGTAATTACGTCCCGCTTGTATTCGGGCGAGTTCGTGAAAAAGGAAAATATTTATCCCGTCGATTTCACTACCAAGGTTACTGTAAAGAGAGAAGAGCTGATTGACAGTGTAGAACGCGCTTCCGTGCTTATTAGAGGGGACAAAAATAATCTTATTATTTTCGACGTCAAATTTGGTAAAATCATTGTTACGGCGAATTCGGATATGGGTAAAATTGAAGAGAGCGTCGCTGCGGAGCTGGACGGCAAGGATTTAAAAATTGCTATGAACGGAAAATATCTTTTGGACGCGGTAAAGGCGTTGGAAGAAGAGAACGTAGTGCTTTCGTTTAATTCCCCCATTTCCCCGTTCACGCTGGAAAATATTGAAGATAAGAAGAGCCAGTATTTAATTTTGCCCGTCCGTACGAGCACCGCGCAGGGCTAAGTTAGGAAAAAGATAAGGAAAAAGGCGGACAAGCCTTTAAAAAAAGAGAAAAAGCAAGTAAAATTGCTTGACTGAAATCCTTTCTTTGCGTTATAATGTTTGAGTTATTGTGGGATAAACCGCGATAAACGCGATAAAGAATAAAAAGGTTAAAAAACAAAATCAGGAGAAAAGATTATGAAAAGAACGTATCAACCTAAAAAGAGACAGAGAAGCAAAGTACACGGTTTCCGTAAGAGAATGGCTACGACGGCTGGCAGAAAGGTTTTGAAGAGACGTAGAGCAAAAGGCAGAAAGAGACTTACGCACTAATCTTTAAAAACAGAAATATAAAGACGAATTCCTTTCCCTTTTTTCAAGGGGAAGGATTTGCCATTTTATATAACAGGGTTTAAAGGGTACGCATAAGCAGCTATGAAATATTTAAGAATTAAAAAACAAGCGGATTTTCAAAAGCTTTTTAAGAAAGGGAAACGGGCGTTTACCCCGTCCTTTACGATGGTCTATGCCCCGTCAGAGCAAATGAGAATGGGGATTTCCATCGGCAAAAAGCACGGAAAAAGCGTGCAGCGCAACCGCATAAAAAGACTGCTTAGAGAAGCGTTCCGTCTTACGCAGGGAGAAATGAAGGGGAAGTATTCCATCGTGCTTATACCCAAGGTACGGGAAGAATATTCTTTTGAAACCTTTGAAAATCATTTAAAATGTATGATCAAAAAAGAGAAACTTTAAGCGTTCCGTTTTCCTGCGCAATAGCGGAAAACTGGAGATATTTAAGGAAAACGGTATTCAAGCCCTTCCTTAAAATGCTTTGTATGCGTTTGATTATTTTCTATCAAAGACACATTTCAAAACATACCTGCCTATTCCGTCCCACCTGTTCTCAGTACACGCTAGAATGCATCAATAACTTCGGCGTAGTGATAGGTATTTTGCTTGGCGCGTGGCGGATTTTACGCTGCAATCCTTTTTCTAAGGGCGGCTACGATCCCGCTCCCCTACCCTTTTATAAAACCAAATGGCTGATTTAAAAAATTCTCCAAAACGGAAGAATATCCGTTTTTAAGGAATACGAAATGGAATTGATGAATTTATTAGCAGACGTCGGTGTAACCGTATACGGCGAAACGTTCGGCGTGTCGCTCAACTGGATAGGCAACCTGATTCGCTTACTCATTACCGGGGTAGGCTCCGTTGGCGTGGGCATCATTCTCTTTTCGCTTATTTTGAAGGTAATCACCCTTCCCTTTGACGTCATTCAAAGAACTTCTATGAGAAAACAAAATCTCAAAATGGAAGAAAATAAGGAAAGAATGGAAAAATTGCAGCAGCAATACGCCAACGACCAAGATTTGTATAATCAAAAGGTTATGGAAATGTACAAGGAAAACGGAATTTCTATGTTCGCGTCCTGCTTGCCGATGATACTTTCCTTGGTTATCTTCTTCGTTGCCATCAGCGCGTTTAACGCGTATTCGCAGTATGCGAACGTTGAAAACTATAACACTATGGTAAACGCGTACAACGCGGAGATGTACGAGTATTGCGCGGATTTGGAAGAAGCGAATATCATCGACGACGGCGAAAGAGTTCTTGTAAAGGATTCTGCTGATCCCGACAAGTACATTTACTATTCGGTGGCAAAGGGCGAAGACTACGGCACGACGGTAGAAGAAAATAAAACGTTTATTAAAAAGGCAACCAAAAGCTATTTTATCGACGTGGCAAAGGTAAAAACGAACGCGGAAATTATGTCGGTCGTTAATGCGGAAATGGCGGAAAAGCAAATCGCGGAAACGGAAGCGATTTACAATTATTTCGTCAATAAAGCGCAAGACGCAGTCGTAGACGCGTACAACACCACCGTAAAAGAGCATACAAGTTTCCTTTGGATTAAGAATATTTGGGTTACGGACGCAAGCTATAAACACCCCGTATTAACGTATGAAGAATTTCAGGTGGAATCGAAGCGTGAAAACTTCAGCGTGAACGGCGCGGCAGTAGCTTTTGGTGATATTGCAAACTACACCGACGCGTATAAGGAAGCTGCATACAACACCATCACGGCAAAGCTCACCACGCAAAAAGCGGAAGCAAACGGTTACTTCATCTTAATCGCACTTTCGATTATTACTATTTTGGTACAGCAACTCGTTACCCAAAAATCGCAAGAAGCGCAGCAAAAGCTGAGTACGGTAGACGGTCAGGCGGCAAGCCAGCAAAAAATGACGATGATCATTATGACGGTTATGTTCGCTATCTTCTCGTTTATGTATAGCTCGTCTTTCTCTATCTATATGATTACGAGCAACGTATTCTCGCTCATTTCCACGCTGATTATCAACGCAATCGTAGACGCGACGGAAAATAAAAAGACAGCGGAAAAACAAAAGAGCCGTCAATCTAACAGTTCTTTGGAAAGAATTGAAGAAGCGAAGAGAAAGGGCAGAGAGTCCGCACAGGCTTCTAAAGACAAAGATAAAAAGTAAAAAGAGAGAATTATGAACCCCTGCTCTATTTTATATAACACGCTCGGCAGGGCTTAGGAGAATATTATGAATTACACGGAATTCACGGGCAGAACGTCCAAGGAAGCAATTGAGAAAGGCTTGAAAGAGCTTGGTCTTACCGCGGAAGAAGCAGACGTTCGTATTTTGGAAGAAGGCAAAAGAAAGCTGTTCGGCTCTATCCCTGCACGCGTAGAAATTGCGCGCAAGGAAGAACCCAAGGCGGAAGAAACTCCCGTTTCGGCAGGCGCAACGGACGGCGAAAGAACGGTTGCGTTCTTGGAAGGCTTATTCAAAATTTTGGACATCACCGCTTGTACGGAGCTCGTTGCGGAAGACGAAAAAATTGAAATCAACGTAACGGCAGTCAATACGACGGCGATTATCGGCAAGCACGGCGCTATGCTCGACGCTATCCAAACGCTTGCAGGCGCGGTGGCAAACACGGGCAGAGAAGAATATAAGCGCGTTGTAGTAGATTGCGAAAACTACCGCGAAACGCGTGAAAACACGCTTAACAAGCTTGCGGATAACCTGGCGGAAAAGGCAATTCGTTTGGGTAAAAAAATTAAGCTCGAACCGATGAACCCTTACGAAAGACGCATCATTCACGCGGCGCTTTCGGAAAAGGAAGGCGTTTCCACGCAAAGCGAAGGCAAAGAACCTAACCGTTATATCGTTATCGTTCCCGATAATTTGGAAGACCCTAACGCGCCTGCAATTCCCGCAAGAAACGACCGTGATAGAAGAGATAGACGCGACCGCGGTTATAACCGCGGCGGCA
>JAFVRE010000010.1 GCA_017504465.1 Clostridia bacterium
AGTTGTTTTTGCGTCGGAAAGAAGCGAAAAACGAATCAGATCGCCTACCTTTAAAAGTTTTCGTTTACTGTCGTTTAATCGGATTTCAACGGTCTTTTCACCATTTTTAATCTGATAAAAAGGCAACTCACCTAATTTCATGTCAAAAATCTTTTGCATAGAGTAACGACCTTCGAGTTTTTAATTATTGAACGGAAATAGGTTTTTTAATGCTAGGGGAGTCCATAATCGGCGCAGTTTTTGCAAAGCGTTTAACGGATTCTACAGCGCTTTCGCAACGGCGTCGTGTTTTATAGTGTTCACCAAGGCAAAGGAGTTGTTCGTTTGCATTCAAAAGCTTGAAGATATAATCCCCGCGCTTAGTCGGAATAATTCTAAAATTATTTCTCTCAATATTATTTTTATGAGTATAAATCCCGTTAACAACGCCGTTATAAGTGGTGTATTCTTCGCTTGAAAGCAATTTTTCGCCGTTGGACGCAAAGAGTTCAAAGTAATAAATTTGATCACCGTCAGGCGCAATAATGCTGGAAATAACCCATTTTCCATTATATCCGTTGTCAATTTCGGGAATTGTTTCTTCCGTTTCTTCAGCCGGCAATTGAACGATTAAATCGTGAATGTTTTCATCGATAACAGCAGTTTCCGCAAAACGCTTGGTAGATTCGATTGCATTTTCGCAACGAATTTTCGTGGGATAATTTTCGCCGGTGCAAAGCAAGAAGTTTTTACCGTTCAAAAGCTTAAAGATGTAATCGCCTTTTTTAGTCAAGCAAACGCGGAAATTATTTTTCAGAATATTTGCTTTATGCGTTTGAATACCTTTTTGCGCGCCGGCAAAAGTCGTATATTCTTCGCTGGAAAGCAGCTTTTCACCGTTAGAAGCAAGCAGTTCAAAGAAATACGTTTCCTCGCCTTCTTGGTCGCCGTCGTTGTTTTTTGTAATCAAGCGCCAAATAACCCATTTACCGTTATAACGCTTGGATTTTTTCACAGCGGAATCGCCGGTCGGCTCGTTAGTAGCTTGTTCTTTTGTAGTAGTGACAACTTTTTCCGTGTCAACCGTTTCTTTTTTAGCAGTTGCAGGCGCTACGAGCGTTTTTGCCGTTACATTTTTTTGCTCAGAAGTGGATTTGGAAACGAATTCCGTTTGCTTTTTAGCCGCAGGAACGGGCGTTTTTGCTTTGGTTTCCGATTCAGCGCCAGTCAAAGACGTTTCCTTTTTTGCTTCGGGCGCGGGCTTCAACTCCGTAGCAGCTGTCTTTTCATTCGTAGAATTTGTGGACGCGGAAACTTTGAGTTCAGCTTTTTCAAGCTTAGAAGCGTCTTTAGAAACTTCTTTTTCAAGCGTGTTAACTTCGACTTCTTTTTCCGCGGTCTTTTTATCAGCAACCGCTTGAGTGGCTTGCTTATTTTTCGACTTTGAGGACTTAACACAAAGCGCAATAATTACTGCAACAATCGCGACAAAGCAAACGGCAACCACAACTGCGTAAAAGGGGTTTTCCAATAGATAATTGAGTACTTTTTTGATGAGTTCCATGGCAATACTCCTAATAAATATATTTTTCTATATATATTTTAATACAAAAACAAAAAAAAGTCAATATTCGCAACGAAAAATTATCGATACAAATTTAAAAAATTTGACAATTTAAATAGAATAAGTTAAAATGTAAGTATGATGAAAAAAGTAACTACGACAATTATAGGCGGGGGCTTTTCCGGAATGATTTGCGCCGCTTTTATAGAAAAAGAACACGGCGAAGTCTTACTTCTTGAACGTTTGGATCGCTTGGGTAAGAAATTATCGGCAACTGGGAATGGTCAAGGCAATTTGACCAACGTCAATTTCGGTTCAGCGCATTATTTCACTCAAACGCTTGGTGAGCGCGATAAGATAGAAAAAATCCTTTCAAACGCCACAGACAAAAGCCTCGTTCAATTCTTTGAAAAGCTTGGTGGATTATTTTCCGCCGACGAGCGCGGTAGGGTGTACCCTACGGGCAGGCAAGCTTCTTCTCTTACCGATCTCTTGCGTTATCACTTAAACGCGGGAAAAACGCAAATCTCTTTGTCGTCTAAAGTAACGGATATCAAACACGACGGTAAATATTTCATTTTAACGGTAGAAACCGACCAAAACCAAGAACAAATTTACAGCGAAAACGTAGTAATATGCACGGGCGGAAAAGCCGCGAAAAATTTTGGAACGGACGGGAACGGATATTTGCTTGCGAAATCGTTTTCGCATACGGTAACCCCCTTGTATCCCGCTCTCGTTCAATTAAAAACAGACGCAAGAAAAACGAAATCGCTCAAGGGTATTCGCGTCATGAACGCAAAAGTATCGGCGTATGAGGGCGAAAGACTTTTAAAAACGACGCGCGGCGACTTAATTTTTACGGAATACGGAGTTTCGGGCGACGCGATATTCAAACTCTCTTCTTACGTAACGCAGCTTACGGAAAAAAATTCAGTAACCCTTTGCGTTGATTTACTGCCCGAGATTAGCGAGGAGATTTTACATACCACGCTGTTAGAGAAGAGCAAAAATACAAGCTTAAATAGACAAGAACTTCTTTGCGGAATTTTAAACAATCAAATCGGAAGATTGATTATGAAAGAGAGCGAAGACGTCAAAAAAATAGTGGAGAACGTTAAAAAATTCCCCATAAAAGTAACAGGCACGTTGGGCTTTGATTACGCGCAAGTAACCAAGGGCGGAATTCCTTTGAGCGAAGTGAACGAACAGTTAGAGAGTAAACGTCAAAAAGGCTTATATTTTGCGGGCGAAGTGCTGGACGTCGATGGAGAATGCGGCGGATACAATCTTCAATGGGCGTTTTCTTCGGCGGTTGCGGTTGCCGAGTCGCTCAACAATAAACACAAACCGAGAGGGCAGGTATGAGTATAACGACCATGACGGACGTAAAACTTCCCGTTACAGAGCCCGAAACAGAACTTTTAAAAATTGCGGAGAAAAGACTGAAACGCAAGCCAACCTATTTTTCTATCAAGAAAAAATCTCTCGACGCGAGAGATAAAGAAAATTTGCGTTACGTATACACGATTGAGTTTTCTTCGAATAGTTATCAGCCCGAGAAACCCAGCTACGAACAGCTTATAAAAAGCAAGACGCCGCAAAAACCCGTTGTTATAATCGGCAGCGGTCCTGCGGGGCTTTTTTGCGCGATAAGATTGCTTGAACATGGCATAAAACCTATCGTGATTGAGCGCGGTGAACGCGTGGAAGAGCGCGCAAAGGCGATAGATAAATTTATCAGTAAAAAGACGTTAGATGAAAATTCTAACGTGCAATTCGGAGAGGGTGGAGCAGGTACGTTTTCCGACGGAAAACTAAATACGCAAACGCACACTCCGCTCAACAAAGCCGTACTTGAAACGTTTGTTAAATTTGGCGCGCCGAAAGAAATTTTGTGGTTGAACAAACCTCATCTTGGAAGCGACAATTTAAAACAAATCGTCAAAAATATGCGTGAACATATTTTAAATCAAGGTGGAGAAATTTTATTTTCCACAAAAATGACGGATATAAAAATTAAGGACGGAGCGGTTGCGTCTATAACTTTACAAACCCTAAAAACTGCCGAGCAAAGACAAATACAGCCTGAACTCGTCGTTTTAGCAATCGGGCATAGCGCGCGCGATACGTTTGAAATGCTGCGCGAACGTGGCGTTTGTATGCGTCAAAAAGATTTTGCAGTCGGGGTAAGAATTGAACATTTACAAGAAAAAATAAGTTTTTCACAATACGGTAAAAATTATAAACTTTTACCGCCGGCGGACTATAAATTAGTCTCCAAAACAGGAGACAGGTCGGCGTTTACCTTTTGTATGTGCCCGGGCGGATTCGTAATGCCGGCAGCGAGCGAATATGGCGGCGTAGTCGTGAATGGTATGAGCAACTATGCTCGTAACGAAAAAAACGCGAACAGCGCGCTCATTGTACAGGTACGCTCTTCGGATTTTGAAAGCGACGACGCGCTTGCAGGTATGGAATATCAAAGAAAACTTGAACGAGCAGCGTTTATCGCAGGCGGCGGAGATTATTCCGCACCCATACAAAAAGTCGGGGATTTTTTGGACGGAAAAGCGAGCGATTGTTTTGGAGAAGTTTTGCCAAGCCATGGCGCAGGCACCAAGTTTTTCGATTTAAAATCAGTTCTTCCCAACTATATTTGTGATTCTTTAAAGATTGCGCTTTTGGATATGGATAGAAGGTTAAAGGGCTTTTGTTCTCCCGACGCCTTGTTGACGGCTGTGGAAACACGGACAAGCTCTCCCATTCGGATAGAGAGAACGGAAAGTATGCAATCTATAAACGTTAACGGCTTATATCCGTGCGGAGAAGGCGCAGGCTACGCAGGCGGAATTACCTCTTCAGCAGCGGATGGACTTCGCGTTGCCGAAGCAATTTTTTCAAAACTTAATCAATAAAACGTAAAAAGATAATTGATTGGGCTGCGTTACACAAAGAACCAACAACTAAGCAATAATTGTAAACAGGAGGATGACGTCTAATATGAAAAAGGCAATTTACAGTATTTTGAGTTTAGGTTTTGCATTTACGCTTGTTGGGTGCGACAAAAGCCATTTATGCTCTCTTGACGTACAATGTTTAAATGAAAACGTAAGTATCGTTGTTGACGGCGAAAAGCTCAATTCCTTCAATTTTTCAAGTGAAGGACTCAATCATCAACCCTCAGAACGTTATTCAAATATTGACTTCGCGAATCCTGAAAATAATCCCTCAAACGCTAACGTAAACAAATTTGAGATTGAAAGTTTAACCAGCGATACGTACAATTTATCATTAGAATTAGTGAAAGCAAACAAATATGTTGTAGATTTTCTAAGGGTTGGGATTATAGTTGATAATGAGCTGCGCGTGTACAAGTATTATGATAAACGCGAGAATATTTATCATAAAGAAAACGATCCTGAGTCAATGTTACATTTTAATTCAAAGAGTGAAATTTTCAGTGAATGGACGATTGATTTTTCTGCCGGAGAAAGCAAAGAAATCTTCACGTTTATTTGGATTGAAGAAGCGGAACTTTATAACAAGAACGGAGAGAGATACACAGGATGGGCAGATAAGTCTTACGCCGCTTCTCCTATCATATTAAGTATGCAATTAGAATAACAAAAAATAAAATTTGTAGGGCAAAAAGAAAGACTAACGAAAAAAATCGTTAGTCTTTTACCTTGTCAAAATACTTTATAGAAATTTCATATTCAATAAGCTTTTTATTTCGTTAATTCTTTTATAGCGTCGTAATAAATTTCGGAAATCAGCCGCAAGCAATCCAAAGTGATATACTCGTTAGGCTGATGCGCAAGCGCTTCTTCGCTCACGTGGGTAGGGCCGAAAGCGCAACCGCATTTTAACGCTCTTGCATACGTGCCGCCGCCGATAGCCACAGGACTTTCCGACTTGCCAGTTGCTCTATTATATACGGAGGTCAGGGTGGAAATTAGTCTACCTTTTGGATCGTTATAAATGGGGGCTTGATAGTGGTCGATACGGAAATCAACGTTTTGTTCACGTAAGATATTTTCTACGGCGGACAAAGGCAGAGTAGCGGGATATCGAACGTCCGTCAAAACGGTAAGTATTCCGTTTTCGTAAGTTGCAACGTCGGGCGACATTGTGAGCGGTCCCGTTTCGTCCTGCAAGTTTTTCAAGCCGCCGCAGTCAAGGAAAAGTACGTCATAGCAACGTTTTACGGAAGGGTTAAAACTTGCAAAGAACGCAAGCATAGCCTGCAAAGCGTTCGCACCGAGCTGTGGCATAGAACCGTGCGCGGATTTTCCCTTAACGTGAAGCTCACTCCTTTCTTCGTTGAAGAAAAATTGCGTGTTTGCAATAGGATTTTTATAATCTTTTAAGAGCAAAGCCGCCTCTTTCGTTAGCGTAGCGTAAGCGTCGGGACATACCATATTTGCAGCTTCGCCTGCTTTGAGCGAAGTAAAGGGCGCATTTTCAATTTTGAAATCAGAGAAGAAATGGTAAATGCCCTTTTCGGCATAGATAGGCGGGAAATCCCCATCGGGCGTAAATCCTTCCTCGGGCAGTTTTGCCACCTTTTTATAATGCTCAATACACCCCCAGCCCGATTCTTCGTTACAACCAACGATAAGCTTGATTGTTCTCTTGGGTATAAAGCCTTCGTCCTTCAACGCTTTCAAGACGTAAAGACACGCCATTGCAGGCGCTTTATCGTCAATCGTACCGCGTCCCCAAATTTTTGTACCGAGCACTCCGCCATCGGACGGATCGTCGTTGATAACGCCGGCAAAAGGGGGATATTTCCAACCGCTTCCAACGGGTACGACGTCAAGATGGGCAAGCACGGCAAAATCCTCGCCTTCGCCAAAGATAACTTCGCCGACGTAATTATCGTAGTTTTTTGTCTCAAAGCCAAAAGACTGAGCGAGTTCTAAAAAAAAGCGCAAGCATTCCGCAACCCCTTCGCCAAACGGGAAACCGTCTTTTGCGGGTTGACGGGTGGAATCAATTTTAACAATATCGACAACGGCGTTTACAAGCTCGTTGAAATAAGTAGTCATAGGGTGGTTTTGTTGCATAGATAACCTCTAATAAAATCTTTAGATTATTATACACTTTTTTGCTGATATTGTAAAGAGAAAACGCGTTTTTTGAAAGACTTTTTTTCACGCCTTTGCCCAGAGAAAGCGTTTATATAAAAGGTAGAAGCAAAAAAAATATTTTTTTTCCAAAAACACCTAAAATTCAGTTGACAGGAGTTTTGTTTTATGGTAAGATATTAAAGCTAAGCAGGAGTAAACCTTCTCGCCATACGGTTATGATCGGTATGGCTCAATATTCTAAAAGCCTTGAAGGAAGGGCGAAAAAGGGAGTATTGCGGGTTGCTTTTGTGGGCAACCCGTTAATTTTTTTAGAGAGGTACACAACGATTAAAGACCAACATCAAGTCAACGGTGAAATCCGTGACAAGGAAGTAAGATTAATTTCCGAAACGGGCGAAATGCTCGGGATAATGAGCGCAAGCGCAGCTCTTCGTATCGCAGAAGAAGCGGATTTGGATTTGGTAAAAATTTCGCCGAACGCAGTTCCGCCTGTATGTAAGGTAATGAACTATGGTAAGTTCAAATTCGAACAGGCAAAACGCGAAAAAGAAAACCGTAAAAATCAAAAGATCATTGAAGTAAAAGAGATTTATCTTTCTATGACGATTGATATCGGGGATTTGAACGTAAAAGCGAAAAAGACGATGGAAATTCTTTCCGGCGGCGATAAGGTAAAAGTCTCTATCAGAATGAGAGGTCGTCAAATGGCGCACGCATCAATGGGTTTAGACGTAATGAACCGTTTCTTTGATATGCTTGAAAATAAAGCGGTAATGGACAAGAAACCCACGACGGAAGGCAGAAACATCATGATGATTTTGTCGCCGGCAAAACAGTAAATCGAGCGAGCCGAAAGGACAAGCTTTGAGATAAAAAAATAAAACAAGAAAAAAATATTCGGAGGATAAATATATGCCTAAACAGAAAACACATAGCAGTACGAAAAAGCGTTTCTGGCTTACCGGTACGGGTAAAGTAAACAGAGCTCACGGCGGTAAGAACCACAACGCAGACAGCAAGAACAGCAAGAGAAGAAGACGTTTGCGTCAAGGCGCTCTCGTTCCTACCACCACGGAAAAAACCGTGAAGAACATGATGCCCTACAAGAAATAATAGGAGGATAGAAGAATTATGCGTATTAAGAGAGCAGTGAACGCAGTTAAAAAGCGTAGAAAAATTTTTAAACTTGCAAAAGGTTACTATGGTAACAAGAGCAAATCCTACAGAATCGCTCGCGAAGCGGTTATGAAATCTTTGAACTATGCTTACGTAGGAAGAAGATTGAAGAAGAGAGACTTCAGAAAGCTTTGGATTGCACGTATCAACGCAGCAGCAAGACAAAACGATATTTCTTACAGCAAGCTTATGCACGGCCTTAAAGTTGCTGGTATCAACCTCAACAGAAAAGTTCTTGCAGATATCGCTTTGAACGACGCGCCCGCATTCGCGCAACTCGTTGAAAAAGCAAAAGCAGCGCTTTAATCACGAAACGAAAAGCCTTTTGCAAAAAAGGCTTTTTGCATATTTTTGAAAGAGAAACACGCGTTGTTGCGACGGTGGAGAATTATGATTTTAACCTCAAAAAACAATCCTCTCGTCAAAGAAACGGCGAGCTTGAAAGAGAAAAAAGCAAGAAAGGAACTCGGCTTATTTTTAGTCGAGGGCGTAAAAATGTCGCGCGAATGTCAAGCAAGCGGCTTTGAAATCGATCGTATTTTTCTCTCTGAAAACTACGCAGGGGAAACACTCGACGAAGAAAAAACGGTTAGAGTTTCTCAGGACGTTTTAAAAGCAATTTCGGACGAAAAAACCCCGCAAGGTGTTGTTTGTCGGGTAAAAATCCCGAAAAAGACGCTCGAAAAACCGACGGGGAAATGCCTTGTTTTAGACGGTGTTTCCGATCCGGCGAATATGGGCGCAATTATAAGAACTGCAAACGCGGCAGGGTATAAAGAAATTTATTTAACGCCCGATTGCACCGATCCATATTCACCCAAAAGCGTGCGCGCGAGTATGAGCGGAATCTTCTTCACAAAACTTTATTTTGGCACGCGAGAAGAAATAATAAACGCGCTTGAAGGCGTAACATTATACGTTGCGGATATGGAAGGCGAAAACGTTTTTTCAATCAATCCGCCTGAAAAATTTGCGCTTGCAATCGGCAACGAAGGCAACGGAATTTCCGAGCAAATTTTCTCTTGCGCGAGTAAGACCTTACGTATTCCCATGCGCAAAACACAGGAAAGCCTCAACGCTTCCGTAGCAGCAGGGATATGTATGTATCTACTTTCAAAAACCGATTTTTTAGAAAAATAAACGTGAATTAACGATAAGGAGAACAAATATGTCAGGACATAGCAAATGGCACAACATACAAGCAAAAAAAGGTAAAGCAGACGCAGCAAAGGGCAGAATTTTCACCAAAATCGGCAGAGAAATCGCAGTCGCAGCAAAGAGCAATCCTAACCCCGACACAAACAGCAAGCTTGCGGATATTATCGCGAAAGCAAAGGCTGCAAATATGCCCAACGACAACATTATGCGTTCGATTAAAAAAGCTTCGGGCGAAATGAGCGGTTCGGATTATAAAGAACTCACCTATGAAGGTTATGGCGTCGCAGGTTCGGCTGTAATCATCACGACGCTCACCGACAACTTAAATCGTACGGCAGGCGACGTAAGAGCAATTCTCGGCAAGCATGGCGGTTCGATGGGCAACACTGGTTGCGTATCCTACAACTTTGAAAACAAGGGTTATATCGTAATCGAAAGAACGGTTGAACTCGACGAAGATACAATCACGGAATACGCGCTTGAAGCAGGTGCGGACGACGTAGTAGTCAGCGACGACGTTTACGAAATTTTCACCGATCCCGACGCATTCTCAGATGTTAGAAAATATCTCGAAGAGAAGAACAGGGAACTTGTTGCAGCAGCGCCCCAAGGCCGTAGAAATGAAGTGCAGGAAGACAAAATCGTGTTCATTCAAGCAGAGGTTGCAATGATCCCTCAAAATAAAATCACCTTGCCCAGCGACAAGGTTGAAACGTTCTTGAAAATGATCGACGCGCTCGAAGAAAACGACGACGTACAAAACGTATATCACAACGTTGACCTTCCCGACGACGAAGAATAATAACAGCTATACGCTTTACGGAATTGCCCGTAGGGCGTATTTTTTATCTAAGAAAGAAACATAATTATTAAGATTTTACTTGATTATTTTTCCCTCGATTACTCTAAATTCGCGTATAATGTTCTCATTACATAATGAAGTCAATTATCAACAGACGCGGGGAGTAAGAAGAAAAGATGAATCTTTTAAGGATTGTTATCGAAATATTAGCAGGTTGCGGAGCATTCTTGCTCGGCTTTAAAGTGCTGAGCGATAACATGGAAAAAATCGCGGGGAACAGTTTGAAAGTGTTATTTAATAAAACGCTGGAAAAGCGACTTGTAAACGTCGGTGTAGGAGTGGCTGCCACGGCGATAGTGCAAAGCTCGTCGATCACGACGGTAATGGTCGTAGGGTTTGTCAATACGGGTATAATGACGTTGTATCAAGCCGCGGCAATTATTATGGGCGCGAATATAGGCACGACGATTACTGGGCAAATAGCCGCGTTGCAGTCCTTCGACGTCGAGCTTATTTTTATGCTTTTATTGTTTGTCGGCGTATTTATGGATTTATTTTCAAAAAAGGCAAAAATTAAAACAACGGGGCTTGCGCTTGCAGGGTTAGGTTTAGTATTCGTCGGGCTTGGTTTAATGTCCGAACCCATGGCGTTTTTAAAAAACGAACCGTCCGTAGCGGAGTTTCTTGCTTCGGTAAATAATCCGCTCCTGCTTTTATTTGTCGGCGCATTTTTGACGGCAATAATTCAATCCTCAAGCGCGGTAACAGCAATCGTCATCTCTCTTGCAAACGCAGGAATCATTATAGGCGGGGGAGGAAACGCGGTGCTTTTTATCATTCTTGGCTCGAATATAGGCACTTGTGTTACAGCGCTCATATCTTCGATCGGCGCGTCTTTGAACGCAAGACGGGCAAGCGTTATCCATTTAATATTTAATGCGATAGGGGCTATTCTCTTTACCGTCCTATTGCTTACGTGGAAAGATTTTTTCCAAATGACGTTCCATCAATGGTTTTCAAAACCGAGCACGCAAATTGCAATGTTCCATACCTTTTTTAATACCGTTTGCGCCTTGCTTTTCTTGCCTTTTATAAACGGACTTGTAAAGCTTTCTACCTAACTTGTTCCGCAAAAAACAGAAGCGTAATAATAGAAAAACACCCAAACCGACGTGGTTTGGGTGTTTTTGGCGACCCAGAACGGGCTCGAACCGTCGACCTCCAGCGTGACAGGCTGGCGCTCTAACCAACTGAGCTACTGGGCCAAAAAGATATAAAAAAGTTTGGTGGGCCTTCACGGATTCGAACCGCGGACCAATCGGTTATGAGCCGACAGCTCTAACCAGGCTGAGCTAAAGGCCCATCCAATGCCGTGAAAACAGCCTGCGCATTTACAATGCTTGTATATGATATCCTATTTTAAATAAAATGTCAAGTAATTTTTAGAGAAAAATGCAAAAAAAATTCCGACAAAGCCTTCTTTTTTTCGACGAAATATCCAAAAGTTCTTCGTCAATCGTTTAGTATAATTTTTTGGCACGGAAAACGGACGAAAAAAACAGTCAAATAAGGAGTAATTATGAAAATTTCAACTTACGTAAAAAGCGGAATTTTACATATCGTTTTAGACGGCGAAATGGACGAATATTCAGCCTCTTCCGCCCGTCGCGAAACGGATCGATTAATAGACCTTTCACCCCCTTTGGAGAAGGCGTATATAGACCTTGAGAAAGTAACTTTTATGGACTCGACGGGTATCGGATTTTTGATAGGCAGGTATAAAAAACTGCAACGCTTAGGCATGGAAGTTTATCTTAAAAACCCAAATCCCACGGCGGACAAGGTACTGTCGCTGGGCGGGATTTACACGTTAATTCCAAAGGTATGAAGGAGGGAATGGAATGAAAAATTATATGAACTTAGAACTTCTTGCAATCAGCGAAAACGAATCGTTTGCACGCAGCGCGGTGGCGGCTTTTGCGCTTACGCTCAATCCATCGCTTTCCGAACTTTCGGACATCAAAACGGCGGTTAGCGAAGCGGTGACGAACTGTATCGTTCACGCCTATAAGAGCAATAAAAACCCCGAAAATAAGATCCTTTTATCCTGCCAAACGCACGAAGTTGACGGTGTGGGAGAATTACATATCCAAGTGAGTGACTACGGCTGTGGGATAGAGAACGTATCAGAGGCGATGCAACCCTTTTTCACAACTCTTTCTCCCAGCGAACGCGCAGGTATGGGCTTTACGATTATGCAGGCGTTTAGCTCGGAATTTTTAGTGGAGAGCGAGAAGGGGAAAGGCACGACGGTCAAGATGATAAAAAGGATATCGGAAGGGGGAAAGTCGGAAGAAAATGCTTGACGACAAGCAAACGCTGGAATATATCCGCAAGGCAAAAACGGGCGATGCTACGGCAAAGGAAATACTGCTCACGCACAACGTTTCGCTTGTGAAATGTATCGTCAAACGGTATATGGGAAAAGGGGTAGAATACGACGATTTATTTCAACTCGCATCCATGGGCTTTTTAAAAGCAATTTCAGGCTTTGACGAAAGTTTCGGCGTAAAATTTTCAACGTACGCCGTACCCATGATCGCTGGTGAAATCAAGCGCTTTATGCGCGACGACGGCTCTGTCAAAGTTTCGCGTGCGATAAAACAATCGGCAAAGGAAATTAACGCGTTCGTTGCGGAATACACCGTCAAATTCAATCGTTCTCCAACGATAAAAGAAATAGCGGAGAAATTCAATATGGAAGAAAGCGAAGCGGTATTCATTATGGGCTCTTCAAGAATGCCCATATCGTTATACGGCGGTACGGAATATAAAGACGGTAAGGAAAAGGAACTTATTGAAACGTTGCCTGCAGAAGATAAGCAAGAGGATATGCTTGACAAAATGCTTTTAAAAAGCGCGATAGAGGCTTTGGAGGAGCGAGAACGCAGAATTATTACCTTGCGTTATTTTTGCGATATGACGCAAAGTGAAGTCGCAAAAAAAATAGGGGTGAGCCAAGTCCAAATTTCTCGAATTGAAAACAAAATAATCAAAGAATTCCGTCAAAAGTTAGACGGATGACGGTAAAAAAGTAAAAACTTTTTACCGTTTTTTCATTTAGCCCGTTTTTTCATTTGCCCTTAGCGCCAAAAATTTGTTATAATACTGTCATGAAAACAATTCTTCCCGAAAGAAAAACTACATTATTTAAGGAATTATCCCCCGTTCAAGCATCAGGGCTTTCCTATTCGCTGTCCGTTATCTTTTCCATTTTGTCGGTATTTATTTTTATTATCGCCATCGGCGCGTTAGGTTTAATAAACGAAGGATATACGGAAAAGGACTGGTATTTATATAGCTCTTTTCTTTTACCGCAGCTCTGTTTCGCCCTTTTGACGTTCTTGTATATCAAGGCGAAAAAGACGACGGTAAAAGAGCTTTCACGCCTTCCAAGTCCTCGCTATTTTTTGCTGGCGATTGTGCTCCAAATCGGGCTTTTATCTTTGGCGGAACTCAACACGTGGTTTTTAGAACTCTTAAAAATAGTGGGCTATGAAAGCGAAGGACCGACCATTCCTTCCCTTGACGGCTTTGGTTTCGTCGGCGTACTATTCGTCGTGGCGCTTTTGCCTGCAATTTTCGAAGAAATCTTTTTCCGTGGGATTCTTTTAAAAGGTTTAAAGCAGTTTGGCGAGCTTTCCGCAATTTTGCTTTGCGGCGCGCTCTTTTCGCTCTATCATAAAAATCCCGCACAAACGGTCTATCAATTTATATGCGGCGCGGCGTTTGCGTTCGTTGTCATTCGCTCGGGCAGCATTTTACCTACGGTTGTTTCGCATTTTTTAAACAACGCGTGGATTATCACTATGGAAAAATTCCACTGGACGCTCGACGCGATCTACCTGCCGTTTTTGATTGTTTCCATTCTTTGCTTAGGGTTAAGCGTAGTTTATCTTTTCTTTTTTGATAAAAAGGATTTAAAAGAAAGTGTGACGAACTGTGCAAAGAAAAAGGACTGGAAAGACTTTTTCCTGTTTGCAAGCATAGGCATAGCGGTATGCGCGTTAACGTGGCTGGTTAATTTATTTGCGGGAATGTAATATGCAAAAGATATATTTTGTGGTAGTAGGAAAAATAAAAGAAAGCTTTTATCGTGAAGCGGTGGCGGAATACGTAAAACGCATATCCCGTTTTGCGAAAGTGGAAATAAAAGAGCTTGCCGAGGGCGCAAATCCCGAAGCGGAAGCGGATGAGATTTTACGTGCGGTAAAGGGATATACGATTGCGCTTGCGGTGGAAGGTGAAAAGCTATCGAGTGAAAAGCTGGCGTCAAAGCTCAAAAAACTCACGGACGCAGGTAAAGAAATCACGTTCATTATCGGCTCGTCCTGCGGACTTTCCGACAGGGTAAAATCGGTGGCAGACTATAAACTGTCCTTTTCAGATATGACCTTTCCGCACCAGCTTATGCGGGTAATTTTATCCGAACAGGTCTATCGCGCGTTCATGATAAACGTAGGTTCAACTTACCATAAGTAACACGGTGTAATATGAGAAAATTAACGAGAGAAGAAAAATTTATGCGCGCGGCAATCAAGACGGCAAAACGCGGCTTAAAGGAAGGGGAAGTCCCTATCGGCGCGGTAGTCGTTTACGAAGATAAAATAATTTCGCGCGGCTATAATCGTCGGGCAAAGCTTCAGCTCGCTTCGGCGCACGCCGAGATGATGGCAATAGACAAAGCCTGCAAAAAATTTCATTCTTGGCGGCTGCCTGAAGGATGCGAACTATTCGTAACCTTAGAGCCTTGTCCTATGTGCATGGGGGCAAGCCTGAACGCGCGCGTAGCGAAAATTTATTTTGGTGCATACGAGCAAAAGGGCAGGTCGTTGACCAACGAATTAGCCGAAGCCAACCTTTTAAATCATAAAACGGAAGTGTTTGGCGGGGTGCTTGAAGGCGAATGTTCGTCACTTTTAACGGAATTTTTCTCGTCCATGCGAAGAAAAGCAAAGGAAGAGAAAGAACAAGCAAAGCGCGAACAAGAAGAGGAGCTTCTCAAAAAAGCGGAAAGAATTTAGAAAAAGGCGTGTTATTCGGTTGACTTAAAACGCGAAAAAAGTTATTATAAATATATAGATAAGGGGACTACTTGCTTTAATTAAGTTTTACGAAGGAAAAAACCGCGGAACTATCGTGGCAAAACGAAGGCGCGGGAAAAATAAAGGAAGGTATCTATGATTACTCACGGAAATGAAATCAAATTATTTTCAGGTAACGCAAACCGCCCCTTGGCGGAAGCAATCGCAAAAAAGCTCAATACCGAGCTTGGAGAGATTGAAGTAAACACGTTCTCCGACGGCGAAATTAACGTTCATATCGCTGAAACCGTTCGCGGTAGAGATTTGTTTATTATTCAATCTATTGCTAGTCCAGTAAACGATAATTTAATGGAATTGCTCATCATGATCGACGCTGCAAAACGTGCATCTGCCGGTCGTATTACGGCTGTAATTCCTTATTTCGGTTACGCGCGTCAAGACCGTAAGGCTCGTTCCCGCGATCCTATTACGGCAAAGCTCGTTGCGAATCTTATCACGGCTGCAGGCGCAGATCGCGTACTTACGATGGATTTACACGCAGAGCAAATTCAAGGATTCTTTGATATCCCCGTGGATAATCTTCTCGGCGGACCTACTTTGTGTAATTATTTTTCCAAACAATTCAAAATCGACGTCGTTGTTGCGCCCGATTTGGGAAGCGTAAAACGCGCGAGAAAGGTGGCTGAAAAGTTCGGTGTTCCCATTGCAATCATCGACAAACGCCGTCCTAAAGCAAACGTTATGGAAGTTATGAATATCATCGGCGACGTAAGCGGCAAGAACTGCCTTATGCTCGACGATATGATCGACACCGCCGGCACAATTTGCCAAGGAGCACAAGCTCTGAGAGAGGCAGGCGCGAAGGAAATTTATGCGGGCTGTACACACTCCGTATTAAGCGGTCCTGCAGTTGAAAGATTAGAAAAATCCGTCATTACAAAACTTGTAATGCTCAATACAATCCAGCTTCCTGCGGAAAAAATGCGTGAAAAATTCCACGTTATAAGCGTTTCGGATATTTTTGCTGCGGCAATCGAGAACGTGTATCTTGATAAGCCTATGTCCAAACTTTACGATTAAGTTTGGCGGCAAGAAAGCGAAATAGGCAAATACGGAAAAACAAATAACAAATAGAAAAAACGAAAGACAACCGCCGTCGCTTAGCTTCGGCGGTTTCGTAGCCGATAAAGGCATAAAAGAGGACGATATGAAACTCATTGTAGGGCTTGGGAACCCGGAAAAACAATACGAAAAAACCTTTCACAATATGGGCTTTATCGCGGTGGGCGACGTCGCGGAGATTCTTGGGACAAAGTTCAAAAAAAAGGAATGTGAAGCGTCGGTAGCCGAAGCGTTTGTCGGGGGCGAAAAGATAATTATTGCCCGCCCGCTCACGTACATGAACAACTCAGGCAGGGCTGTAAAACAGCTCATGGCAAAATACAAAATACCTGAAGAAAATTTGCTCGTCATCTACGACGATTACGATATCCCTAAAGGAAAAATCCGCATCCGCGCTTCAGGCAGTGCAGGCACGCATAACGGTATGCGCAGCATTATCGGCGAAACGGGCTTGAAAAATTTTGCGCGTATCCGCGTTGGAATCCGTGACGAAGGGGTAGATATCCCCATAATCAATTACGTTCTTTCCGAAGTCAGAAAAGAGGATTACGAGCTGTTTGCGGCAGCGTGCGCTAAAGCGGGCGAAGCGGCGGCGGAATTTGCTCGCGGTCTGGACATCGAAAAGGTAATGTGTAAATTTAACTAAATACTTGCGCGAGTTTTTTGCGCAATACGGTAAGCTTAAAATGCAGAAAAATTATTTCAATATCAACGCGCTTGGCGGTGACTATCCCGCCTTCGAAACAGAAATCCGTCGTGGTACGCCCACGGCGGCGTTTGGCGTTTCGGACAGTTTGAAATATTTGCTTTCTTCGCTTTTACCTTTCCCTGTTTTATACGTTACAACCGACGGAATTTCCGCGCAAAAGGCGGCGGAAAACGCGCGCTCGTTATCGGGAAAATCCACCGCAGTTTTGACAGCGAAAGACGAAGTATTATTCTACCGTAAAGCTCTTTCAAAAGACTCGCTTTATAAACGCTTGAACGGAATTTTCGCCCTGCAAAACGGCTGTCCGTTCGTGGCTGCAGAGATTGACGCGCTCTTGCAAATTTTCCCCAAACGCTTGCCTACAATCGAGCTTATAGAAGGGGAAGAAATAGATTTCTTGTCCTTACCCGAACACCTTGTTCAAATGGGTTACGCTCGCAGCTTTGAAGTGGAAAGTAAGGGCTCGTTTGCTCTTCGCGGCGACATTTTGGATATTTTCCCTATCAACGAAGAAAATCCCGTCCGTATCGACTTTTTTGGCGACACGGTCGAAAAAATCAAACCCTACGACTTAGCGACGGGCGAAAGACTTTTAACAAAAAAGCGTCAAACAATTCTTTCAGCAACCGACGTGATTATATCGGGTAAAGAAGAAGACAATCTCTCCAAAATTCTCGATAAGGAATGTAAAGCGTTCAAGACGACGGAAAGTTATACGCGTGCTTGCGAGATATCAAGCGAACTCTTGACGGGCGGCGGAGAACGTAGCTTTTTACTGCCTCTTCTTGAAAATTCTACGGACGTTTTTGGAATACTCCCCAAAGACACCGTAATTATTTTTGATGAAGGGAAAACGCTTTGGGATAAATTAAACGGACTTTACAAGGAACACGAAGAGCGTTTTCACCGCTTACAAGAAGGTGGGGAAGCCTTTGGATTTTCCGTTTGTCAGTTGCAGGATAAGGAAAGCTTTTTACAGAGTTTGACGAATTATCGTTTGGCTACCCTTCAAACCTTTTCCGGTAATCCATATTTCTTCTCGCCCATGAAGTTATTTAACTTCAAATTCACGCCGACAAGTAAATACTTAAACGGTATCCCCGCGCTCGTTACCGACCTTAAAAACTGGCGCAAGGGTGGATACCGCGTTCTCCTGTTTTGCGGCGACGACGCGCGTGCCGTTAAAATGCGCGAAATATTATTAGACGAATATTTACCCGTCACACAAACGGCTGAAGAGTTGAGTTTGCAAAGCGGTATCGTAATCTCTTCCGAACGCATGGATAAAGGCTTTATTTTACACGAATGTAAGCTTGCGGTAATCGGCACGACGGATTTATACGTAAAAACGTCCGATAACCGCAGAATTCGCAGAAAGCGCGGGGATATGTTCTCCGCTCCTGAAGTTGGGGATTATGCCGTTCACGAAACGCACGGTATCGGCAAGGTAGTAGGCACTAAAAAAATTGAAACGACGGACGGCACGAAGGAATACGTCGCGCTTTCCTATAAAGACGGAGACGTATTGTACGTACCCGTTGAAAATATGGACGTTTTGTCCAAATACGTAGGGGATAGCAATCCTACGTTAAGTAAGATCGGCGGCGCGGATTTTGAAAGGGTAAAATCTCGCGTCAAAGCTTCGCTGAAAAAACTCGCCTTTGATTTAAAGCAACTCTACGCTGAAAGGGCGGAAAGTAGGGGATATCAATTCCCTGAAAATTCGGTGTTTATGGAAGAGTTTGAAAGCGCTTTCATACACGAACTCACCCCCGACCAAGCCGCTTCGTTTATCGAGATTAAAGCGGATATGTGTTCGGGTAAAGTAATGGATAGATTGCTGTGCGGTGACGTTGGATTCGGCAAGACGGAAGTCGCTTTCCGTGCGATTTATCTTTGTGTGCTTGCAGGCAAGCAAGCGGCGTTGATGTGTCCGAGCACGGTGCTTTCCACGCAACATTTCAATACCGCGTGCGCTCGTTTTTCGGAATTTGGCGTAAGAGTAGCGTGTTTAAATCGTTTCAATACCCCCAAGGAGCAAGCAAAAATTCTTGAAGAGCTTGCAAACGGCAATATAGATTTGATTATCGGCACGCACAGGCTTTTATCGAACGACGTAAAATTCAAAGATCTCGGCTTACTCGTCTTGGACGAGGAACAGCGTTTTGGCGTCGAACATAAAGAGCGGATTAAGAATTTGAGAAAGGATATCGACTGTCTTACAATGACGGCAACTCCAATCCCAAGAACGCTACACATGTCGCTTTCGGGAATACGCGATATTTCAACGATACAAACCCCGCCGTCCGAGCGTCTTCCCGTCCAAACGTACGTGGTAGAAGAAACGGAAACGCTCATTCGTGACGCGTGCATTCGCGAGCTTTCCCGTGGCGGTCAAGTCTTTATTTTATATAACCGCGTGGAGAGTATTTTCACGTTTGCATCGCAAGTGAAACGAATTTTACCTGAAGCAGAAATTTCCGTCGCGCACGGTAGAATGGAAAAGACCGCGCTTGAAAACGCCGTGTTTGATTTTTACAGCGCGAAAACCAACGTACTAATCACCACGACGATTATAGAAAACGGAATAGACCTTCCAAACGCAAATACTATCATCGTAATCGACAGTGACCGTTTGGGGATATCCCAGCTTTATCAGCTTCGAGGCAGGGTAGGGCGCGGTACGCGGCTTGCACACGCTTATTTCACCTTCAAGGGCGAAAAGGTTATGACGGAAAACGCAACTTCGCGTTTGAAAGCAATTATGGAATTTACCGAGCTTGGCTCGGGTTATAAACTCGCCATGCGCGATTTAGAAATTCGCGGCGCGGGCAATATTTTAGGCGCGGAACAGCACGGTCATATGGATAAAGTAGGCTACGAACTCTATGCAAAACTCTTAAAAGAAGAGTTGACGGGCGAAACGCAAACGGTAGCCGAGCTGGATATCCAAGCCACAGCGTACATTTCCGAACGGTATATAGAATCGAGCGCAGGCAGGCTGGACACCTATAAACAGATAGCCAGCATATCTTCGATAGAAGATTACAAACGGGTTTACACTTCGCTTTCCGAAACCTACGGAGAATTGCCGCAACCGGTAGTGAACTTGCTTGTGATCGCCGTTTTAAAAAGCTACGCGGCAAAATTTTCTATCAAAAAGATATCGGTAGGAAAAGGCGTAGGTGCGCTGACTTTCCCTTCGCTCGAAGCGTTGGGGGATGAACGCGTGCTCTCAGCGATGGACAAATACAAATCGATGGTGCGGCTAAATATGAGCGAAGCGCCGGTAATAGAGTTCTTCGGCAAGGCAAAATCCACCGATTTAATGGCAGAAATGACGAAATTTTTAAAATTTGCGCTAACTTTCACAAGAATGTAACGAAAAACGTTTGCGATTTTATGAAAAATCGGTTATAATATAGGTTGTAGGTATGTGCCCCTTAATGAAAAGGTAAGAAAAATTACTCAAAGGGTGCGCCAAAAAAGCAGGATAAAAAATCGGAGCAAAGCTTATGATTAAAAACAGAAAGATTAAAAATGCACTTGCCCTTGTTTTAGGGGCGTCCTTCGTAGTCGGCGGAACGGCTTGTAGCTTTTTTCCCACGGACTCCGAAAAAGATTTAGCGCAAACGGTAGCAAAGGTAGATATTACGGACTATCTTTCCGAAACCGAGTTTGCTCAATACGCAGACGACGTTGAAACGATTATGTCGTATATGTCCACGGAGTCTTCCAACAAACTTACGCAAATTTCCAAGCGTGACCTTGTTGTTTCCTTCGTCAATACCGGTTCTACGTACATCAATTCGTACGGTTATACCTACCGTCAAACGTTTGAATTATTGATGAAGAATCTTGTTAGCCGCAAGATTATGGTACAATACGCGCTTGCATACTACCTTGCAGACGAAACGTCTGGCAAGACCGCGCAAGGCTGTCAAGAGTTTATTCAATCCGAACAAGACGCGGCAAGCGGAAAAACGCAAGAGCTTTTGAAGGCTCATCCCGTAGTTTCTGCGCTCAAGTATTTCCTTGACGAAGAAGAATACAACACGGCGGTTTACACGCTTAAAAAGGCGCTTAACGATTCTCTTGACTCTGCTGAAACATCCATCATTAAAGCGGAAGAAGAAGAGCACGATCACAGCGAGGCAAGAACGGTGCCCACGCGCGCAAATAAAGCGAAGGAAGATTATCTTCCTGAAACGTACGAAATCTATACTGGCAGAAACGCAGCAGATTCTTGCGGCCCCGATTATACCCGCGTTGAAGGTTCGACGCCCGCAACGAGAATGAAAGCATACAACTCCTTCCTTGCGAACCTCGTTTCCAACAATCTTATTTCAAAGGACGAAAATACCTCGAATTTCCTTGAAATGAACTACTATTACGTAGAACTTTCCTCTCAGCTTGAACAAGCAATTATGCAAAAATTCGGCGAAGACCTTACCGAAAGAGCAGAGAAAGAATTGACGTTGGAACTCGTTAAAAACCAATACGAAAGCGACCTTGCAACGCAACAAAAGAAATATGCAGCAAGCGTTACGGACTTTGAAACGGCGCTTGGCGAAGTTTCGGACACTTCCTTTGTAATGACCGCACCCGAAGAAAACTACGGTTTCGTTTACAACATCCTTCTTCCCTTTGACGCATTGCAAAACGAAGAATATACGATCGCAAAGAACTTTGATTATTCGAACTCCGAGCTTCACGCAAAGCGCGCTGAAATCTTAACCAGAGTACAAGGAAAGGATTTGCGCGGTAGCTGGTTCAGCGAACACGACCACGCAAACTATGCTTACCAAGCAGAAGATAACAACTGGTACTTCTTTGAAGACCAAACGGGCGCAAACAAAAATCTTGAAAAATACGATACGCTCGGTCAATATCTTGGCAAATATGCTTACAACGGTACGGTAACGATAGAAGAAGACGGTTCTTACACCGCTAAACCTACTGCGGTTAAGGATATCGACGCATTCATCGCCTTGATGGAAGGTTACCTTGCAGATTCTACGAATAAGACGGTAAGCGGCGCAAAATACGATAATTACGTAACGTATGACGAGTTCACGAAAGGCACTGCAAAATACTCCGTAAACGAAAAGGGTGAATTTACCGATTATTCGGAATTTATGTACTATACTGGTAAAGTAGAAGGCTTGAACTTCTCGCCCGCTAACTTCTTCATAGCAGACGAAGAGGGCAGTGAAGACGCTTACACCGCGCTTTCCGCATTCAACGAATTGATGTTTGCGTACAGCACGGATACCGGTTGTCTTAACACCTATTTCGGTTATGCAGTATCGCCTTTTGGCACGAGCTTCGTTCCTGAATTCGAATATGCAGCGCAATACGCGATTAGAGAACTTGGCGTTGGCGGTTACGTTGTATGTCCTTCCGATTACGGTTGGCATATCATCTACGTTTCCTACGTATTGCCCAATGGCGCGGTTTACGGCGAAGCAGCGGACATTACCGAAGATATGCTTAAAGAAGAAGGCTCTTTCTTCAATTTATACTTCGAATCCTTGAAGAGCGCTTCCGCTCAAAGCTATCAAGAAATAGTAGAAAATCAAGTACTTGTAGAATATAACAACGGTTCTTGCGTAACGTTATATGAAAACAGATACGAAGATTTGATGTCTATGGACGAATAAAAAACGAACTGAACGAAACCCCGACCACGTTCAAGGTCGGGGTTTTATTTAGGAAATTTCCTATATAAAAACAGTAAAATAATAGTAAAAAACTCATGAAAGAACAAAGAATCCAACTCTCAGACCACTTCACGTATTTACGGCTTTATCGTTTTGTGTTGCCGACAATAATCATGATGGTGTTCACCTCGATTTACAGCGTGGTGGACGGACTTTTCGTGTCTAATTACGTGGGCGGGATTCCTTTTGCAGCGTTGAATTTGATATATCCCTTAATTATGATTTTAGGCGCGGTAGGGTTTATGCTCGGCACAGGTGGGAACGCCGTTGTGTCTAAAAAACTCGGTGAGTCGGACGCAAAGGGCGCAAACGAAGTATTTTCCTTGCTTGTTTACGTTACAATGATTGTAGGCGCGTTTTTGGCTCTTTTAGGGATTTTACTTGCCCGCCCGATTGCACGCTGGTTTGTATCCTTTGAAAAGGATATGAGCACGGAAGACCGCGTGAGTATGATAGAGCATTGTGTCCTGTATGCAAGGATCGTGCTTGCGGCATTACCGGGATTTATGTTGCAAAACGCATTTCAAGGCTTTTTCGTTACCGCCGAAAAACCTCGTTTGGGGCTTTACGTAATAATACTCGCAGGCTGTATGAATATCGTGTTAGACTTTCTTTTCGTTGCAGTCTTTAATTTTGGTCTTGCAGGGGCGGCGCTGGCAACGGCGGTTAGCCAAGTAGTAGGGGGATTCACTCCATTACTTTATTTTAGCAGGAAAAACAACAGCCTTTTACGGCTTTGTAAAACGCGTTACGACGGTAAAACGCTGCTTGAAGTATGTCTGAATGGCTCTTCCGAATTTTTGAGTAACATTTCTATGTCGTTCGTCACTATTTTATACAATTCACAGCTTATGACGTTTGCGGGTATAAACGGCGCCAGATGCTTGCCCCCGTTGGCGGCAAATTCCCGCAGCATACTGCGGCGGGCGGCATCAGGTACTTCGGTAATTGCCAAACTGAAAGTCAGAACCGCTTTTGACATACATATAG
>JAFVRE010000060.1 GCA_017504465.1 Clostridia bacterium
CGAAGCACGAAGTTTACCCACATAGGCACAACGAATAAGAGCAAAAGCGAAGACTTGTTTTTGAGCTTGCAGTTTGCGATGATATACGCTACGGGGTAGGCAATCAAAAGACAAACCACGGTGCTCGTTATAGAGATAAACAAGCTTTGCACAATTGTTTTAAATTTGCTTGATTCGAAAAAGGAGTCCTTTCCGCTACCGCTGAAGAAATTTACTAAATGCTCAAACGTAAAATTTCCTTGTTCATTAGTGAAAGCATAATAGAATATAATAAACAGCGGGAAAATCACGAATACAAGCAAAAACAGCGCATACGGAACGGCAAGCCATTTTCTTGAAAAACGCGGTTTTGTCAAGGTCATTTTTTGGTTTCCTCCGTATTCTTTAAGCTAAGCTTGATTTTATCTTTAGGAATAATCAAACTGACGAAATCGTTTTCATTCCACAGATCTTCGCACGCAAGCACATAATCTTCTTCATTCTCGGTGCGTACTATATAACGGTAATAAGCGCTCTTATAAATAAGCGAAATAATATGTCCTTGTGCGCCGCCTTCTTCTGCGTTATCGCTCATAGTGATATCGTGCAAACCGATTTCAACGTTTACTTCGGTATCGGTAAGGTCAAGCTTTTCGCCTTTTGCCGTAATGAGATATCCGTCTTCGTCTAAATGGCTGTTGGGATAGAGTTGCGTTACGTCGCATTCAAATTCTCCGTCGCCAAATTCTACGGTATTGCGTTTAGTAATTACTCCCGAGAATTTATTAACTTTGAATTTCTTTTTCATAACGTGAATTCCGTCGGGAGCTATGCAAAGTCCAACCGTACTTCCTACCGTCTGAACCTGTGTGGTTTGAACTTCGATTTCGTTTCTTCCGCATTGAACGAGTACTTGATAGTGTACCCCCTTAAAGACAACGGAGGTAATTTTACCTTTCAGCATACCTTCTTCCGCCGAACAGATTTTCACGTCCTCAGGACGAATAACGACGTCAACGGGCTCGTCTTTTTCGAAACCGCTATCCAAGCATTCAAAGGCTTTACCGCAAAATCTAACCAAACCGTCTTTTGACATTACGCCTGAAACAATGTTGCTTTCGCCTATGAAGTCGGCAACGAAGGTGTTTTTGGGTTCGTTATAAATTTTTTCAGGAGAGCCTATTTGTTGAATGCAACCGTCCGACATAACGACAATCGTATCAGACATCGTCAACGCTTCTTCTTGGTCGTGAGTAACGTAAATAAAGGTAATACCCAAACGTTTATGCATAGCCTTGAGTTCAAGCTGCATTTCTTTACGCATTTTTAAATCGAGCGCGCCGAGCGGTTCGTCTAAAAGCAAAATTTCAGGTTCGTTGACAATTGCGCGCGCAATAGCGATACGTTGTTGCTGACCGCCTGAGAGCGTCGAGATGTTTCTCTTTTCAAAACCGGCAAGGTCAACTATTTCCAAAGCCTTTTTAACTTTTTCAGCAATAACCGCGGGGGAAAGTTTTTCCTTTTTAACCTTAACATTTCCCTTTTTATCAGTATATTCTTTTTCAATGCGCTTAAGCTTTAATCCAAACGCAACGTTTTCAAAAACGTTAAGGTGAGGGAAAAGCGCGTATTTTTGGAATACCGTATTAACAGGGCGGCGATTGGGGGGGAGGTTACTGATATCTTCGCCGTTTAATAAGATTTTACCGCTAGTAGGCAGTTCGAAACCTGCTATCATACGAAGAGTTGTCGTCTTTCCGCAACCGGACGGACCGAGAAAGGTAATGAATTCTCCCTTTCTCACGTAAAAATTCATATTCTCAACGACGGAAACCCCGTCAAATTCCTTGCAAACGTCGATAAGTTCGATAATCTTGTTTTCTTCTTTCATAGTTACTCCAAAGTAAAAATCTATTACTTACAATATTATATAATAAATGAAGGATAGCGTAATCAAATTACACGTAGAAAGCGCGTCGATTAAAAGTTGGGGGGAGTAGAAATCCATAAAAATTTCGCTTTCCCTTTTCCTTTATTGATAATAGAATGTGGCACGCCAGCCGAGTAGTAAAAGGCTTCACCCTTTTTGCATAGGAATATTTTTTTTCCTAGCGCAAGACCGAGTTTCCCCTCTAATACAAATCCAAACTCTTCGCCCTCATGCGGCACGTCGCCAGTTGTGGAAACACCTTCTGCAAGCTCGACAAGCACGGGTTCCATCATATTCTTTTGCGCGTTAGGAATCAGCCACTTAAAAAGGACGCCTTCGGAATCCTTTTCAATAAACTCTTGCTTTGTGAAAACCACCTTTTCTTCCTTTTCTTCTTGAAAAAAATCTGAAAGATTGCTTCCAAGCGCTGAAAGAATATCCGTCAAGGTGGTAATCGAAGGACTGTTGAGATTATTTTCAAGCTGAGAAATATACCCCTTGGTTAATTCACAACGGTCAGCAAGCTCTTCTTGTGTTAATCCTTTCTGATTTCGCATTTGTTTTATCTTTCCGCCCAAATCCATAAAAACCTCCTAAAACGAAGAAAAAGTTTAGTGATTGTAAACTTTTTGCTTTGTATTTATAATTTTGCGGTAAGTTTGTTTATTATAAA
>JAFVRE010000061.1 GCA_017504465.1 Clostridia bacterium
ATGCTTTCGCTTGCTTACGAAGAAGGTTATATCATCAACGATGACGACTCTATTACGGGCACGAAAAAGAAACTCAGCTCCTTAACGAGCGGTGACCTTACCGATAGCTTATACGTTGCCGACGTTTTAGGTATCGACGGTACGTCAAGCAAGCTTATGCTTTCGCTTGCTTACGAAGAAGGTTATATCATCAACGATGACGACTCTATTACGGGCACGAAAAAGAAACTCAGCTCCTTAACGAGCGGTGACCTTACCGATAGCTTATACGTTGCTGACGTTTTAGGTATTGACGGTACGTCAAGCAAGCTTATGCTTTCGCTTGCTTACGAAGAAGGTTACACTATCAATTCAGATAACTCTATCATGGGTACGAAGAAGAAACTTTCCGAACTCTCAGACGGCGATTTCATCAATGATATGCAACTCTATCTCGCGCTTAATCTTGATATGAAAGACGCCGACAGCATTTCGCCCGTCATGCGCGCGATTGCGTTTGGTAAAGAATACAAAGGTGAAGGCAATAAAGCAGATTACGATTATGAAATCGTTCTGAATACGGAAACGAACAAGAACGAAATTAAAATGCTTAACGGAAAATCCCCTAAGAGTATTTCTTCGCTGAACGGCAACTTTGTTAACGACTTAGCACTTGGTGATATTCTCAAAATCACAGACCAATCTCCTCAACTCTTGAAATCGTTATCTGGAACGAAGATTAGCGAATTGGGTACGGCGGTTAATGAGTTGAAGCTCGGAGAAATGATGAACGTGGGCGATAACTTCATCTTAAAACATTTGGAAAACTCTACTTTAGATACTTTAGCAACCGATATTTCTAACCTCAAGATTGAAGACGTTTTTGCGCCCGACGTTTATAAAATGAACGCAGATAAAACGAAATACCTTGATAAAAACGGTAACGAAATTGATGAAACCCAAGAAAACTGGGAAAGCAAGCGCGTTTTGACGGGAACTTGGAAATATTTGTTAGACGATGATATTAACGACGATTCCGAAGTTGAAAAGCATAGGCTTACAGATATGGCTAAGTTGATTACAAACATGACCAACAATATGCAAAAAGCAACGTTGCGTCAATTAGACCAAGACGGTATTCTTGATCTTGACGATGAGATTCTTCAAAATGAGCTTATTTATCCCCTTAATCCTTCTATCAAATATCCTATCGGCGAGCTTACCATCAGCGGACTTATTAATGTCTTAGCATATTTCTCACAAGCTCCTGCGTCTAACTAACAACTAAACAAACTTAAAAGGAGTTTGCAGTTTTTGCAAGCTCCTTTTTTATATGGTTTTTGAATATCGTTCATAAAATTGCGTATAATGTCGTTAAAAACGGCTTTCGCGGAATTATGATATTCCATCAATCCACTTCATAAGCGCAAAAATAAGGGGCTTTTATGCCCCTCTATCAGACGAAATATAAAAGCCCTTCGCCTAAATAGCAAAGGGCTTTATTTATTGCAAATTATTTCTTAATCAAACGTTTGACCAAGAAGATGATTTCATGCGCTACCACGGGAATAATGGAAAGTATTGCAGTAACCAACCATTCAGTACTTGAAAGGTCCGCCGTCGAGAAGATCGAACGTACAACGCCTACTTCAATTACTAATAATTGAAGAACGAAACCTGCTAAAAATGCGATTAACATCATAACGTTTTTGTTCTTGAATACGTTGATCGCGGAACGTTCGCCGCTGCTCATACCAAGCATGTGGAAGAGTTCGGAAAGCGCAAGCGTTGTAAACGCCATTGTTTGAGCTTGGTGAAGAACTTTTTCATTGCTCGTAAACAGTGCCTTCATTTCCGATAAGCTCGTTGCGCCGTTTAACCAACCGCACGAGAAGTATGCAAGCAATACAGCTAAGGTAATAATTGCGCCGTAAAGTATGGTACGCGTAAGTCCACCGTTTGCAAAAATACCTTCGTTGGGATCGCGGGGTTTTTCACGCATAATATTCTTATCTTTGGGGTCCATACCAAGCGCGATTGCGGGCAAGGAGTCAGTGATAAGATTTACCCAAAGCAAATGGATTGCAATAAGAGGAGCAGGGAAGCCGATACAAATAATGAAGAACATTGCCAAGACTTCCGCGATATTACTCGAAAGCAAGAAGACTACCGTCTTTTTGATGTTCGTGTAGATTCCTCTACCTTCTTCAACCGCTTTTTCAATAGAGGCAAAGTTGTCGTCGGTAAGGACCATATCCGCCGCGCTCTTTGCAACGTCCGTACCGGTAATACCCATAGCAATACCGATATCCGCCGCCTTTAACGAGGGCGCGTCATTTACACCGTCGCCCGTCATTGCGCAAATGTTGCCGTTAGCTTCAAAGGCTTTGACGATTTGCACCTTGTTTTCGGGCGAAACCCTCGCGAAGACACGAACCTTTTTACAAACTTCTTGGAGCTCGGCAGGCGTAAGCTTATCAATCTCCGTGCCCATCATACATTGATCGGGTGTTTCCGCAATACCGAGATCTTTTGCAATTGCAAATGCCGTATCTTTATGGTCGCCCGTAATCATTACGGTGGTAATACCTGCACTCTTGAACTGTGCAACGGCAGGTTTTGCTTCAGGACGAGGAGGATCGATCATTGCAACCAAACCAACGAAAATTAAATCCTCTTCCGCGAGCTCTGTTTTTGTATTATATGCAAGCGCGAGTACGCGCAACGCCTTATCGCTGAACGCTTTATTCGCACGGTAAATATTCTCGACGTCTTCGTCCGTGATAGGACGTACGTTTTCGCCGTCCGTGATGTGCGTTGTGTGGCGGAGAATACTATCGAGCGCGCCTTTGGTATAGACGATGGATTGACCCTTTTCTTCGTGGCGGGTGGACATCATCTTTCTCACGCTATCGAAAGGCAATTCGTCAACGCGCGGGCTTGCGGTTTCAAGCGTTCTCTTTCTCATTTCAAACTCGTTTGCAAACGCAACGAGCGCAATTTCGGTGGGATCGCCAAACAAACCTTCATCAACCGTTGCGTTTGAGCAAAGCGACATACCCTTCGCCAAAAACGTAAGCGCGGACGCCGTTTGCGTAGGAGTGAAGTCTTTGCCTTCATAATACGTTTCCGCTGCATACGCTTCAAGAACGGTCATCTTGTTTTGCGTCAACGTACCCGTTTTATCCGAGCAAACTACGCTGACTGCGCCGAGTGTTTCTACGCTGGGGAGCTTTCTTACGACGGTGTTTACCTTAACCATACGCTGTACACCGATCGAAAGCACAATGGTAACGACGGCCGCAAGACCTTCGGGGATAGCTGCTACAGCAAGCGCAATCGAAGATAAAATTGCTTCCATCCAAGCTTCAAGTGAATTTGCTTTACCATCTGCCAAAATCCAAATAATATCGACGAGCAAAACGAGAATAACTACACCCAGCGTCAACAGCCCAAGGAATTTAGAAAGTTTTGCAAGTACTTTTTGAAGCGGCGTTTCCGTTTCTTCTTCCTCGTCAAGAGCGGTTGCGATTTTACCGATTTGAGTACGCATACCTGTTGACGAAACAATCCCCTTGCCTCTGCCGTAAGCTACGGGCGTGGACATGTACGCCATGTTTACGCGATCGCCAATAGGAACTTCGTTTGAGAAGGTGATTGAACAATCCTTTTCTACGGGTACGGATTCTCCCGTTAAGCTGGATTCGTTGGCTTTCAAATTGACTGTTTCAATTAATCTAAGATCTGCGCCGATTGTGTCGCCTTCTTCTAATACAACCACGTCGCCCAAAACAAGTTCGGTGGATTTTACCTTAAATCTCTTACCGTCGCGAATAACGGTGGATTCAGGCGAAGAAAGGTTTTTGAGCGCTTCGAGCGAGGTTTGTGCTTTTATTTCTTGCACCGTACCGATCACCGCATTGAGTATGATAACGGCAAGAATAATAACAACGTCGGGCCAGTCTCCAACCTGTAAAAAGGCGTTAGTGATTTTTTCGCCTTCAGCCGTCACCCAACCGGCTTTTGCAACCGTTATCGTTTCGAAAATGGAAATCCCGATTGTTACCGCTATCGCCGCGAATAAAACGAAAATCATCGGGTTGTTCATTTGCTCGACAAATACTCTTATCCAAGATTTCTTTTTCTTTTCTTGAAGTTTGTTCGGACCGAATTTTTCAAGCCTTGCCTGCGCTTCCGCGGCACTCAAGCCGTTTTCAGCGTTCGTTTCTAAGAGTTTCTCCGTTTGCTCGACTGTAAGCGTTTCAAACTTCGTCTCTAAAACTTGTTGCTCGTTGTTTTCTTGCATAATTTATCTCCTTATTTTTTTTCTTTTTGTACAATGTTGATATTTGAATAGTATTGCCTAATCCTTAAAGTTAAATAAGCCCTTCTATTAAAAATTTCAAGCCCATTCCTATTAAAATTACTCCTCCTGCAATTTCTGCGGGAGTTTTAAATTTTTCCCCTATCTTTGCGCCAACTGCCGAGCCGATAAAACAGCAAATGAACGTTACCGTGCCGATAATCGAAATCGCTAATAAAATATTTACTTCGCGTACGGCAAAATCAAAGCCTACCGCAAGAGCGTCTATACTTGTAGCGACCGCCATAGCAACCATAATTGCAGGCGCAAGAGAAGAGTCTTTTCCGTTTTCAACGTTGCAGGTGTTTGCTTCGCCTAAGCAACTTTCACAACCTTTGCCTTCACGTAAGTCCTTCACACTCTCCACGATCATTTTACCGCCAAGAAAGGCTAATAAAATGAAAGAAATGTAGGACTTGTACGCGTCTATGTATGATGCGACGGTAGAGCCAAGCAACCAACCGAGCAAAGGCATTAAACCTTGGAATATACCGAACCACGCCCCGCAAATTATGCCTGTTTTTAAGTAAGTTTGTTTGCTTGAAAGCCCTTTACAAAGGCTTACCGCAAACGCGTCAGCAGCAAGTCCGATACCGATAATTAAAATTTCCCAAACGTTCATAGGCACTCCTTAAATAGAATATTGAAAAAAAAATGGGTACGGCGCGCCGTACCCATAAAAAAAAGAAAAGTACGGTAAAAAACCATACTTAAGTCTCGTTAATTAAGACAAGCCAGATTGAAAACAATCAGGATGTTGACTTGTCACAGAAGTTGCAAACTACTCCCTCAAGTATTTTCATTATAGCACGACAAAAAAGCTTTGTCAACCGTTTATAATAAGTTTTTTGGAAAAACTTTCCGCGCAATTGCTTGCCATGCAAGAAGAAATATGCTATACTTATTGCGCAAAGTTACTAAACGATATGTTTTAAAAGGAAAAAATATGTACGATTTTTATATTTTTGATTTGGACGGTACGTTGCTCGACACCTTAGACGACCTCGCTTCTTCCGTCAACGCAACGCTTAAGCGTTTTGGCTATCCGCCCCGTAGCAAAGAAGAAGTCTGTAACTTCGTCGGAAACGGCGTTAAGCTTTTGCTTATCCGCGCTATCGGATACGAGCCCGCAAACTTCTTAGAGATTTTTGAATATTTTAAGGAGTATTACAGCAAACACTCCGCCGACCAAACAAAGCCTTACGTCGGTGTTTTAGAGCTTTTACAGCGCTTAAAATCACAGGGTAAAAAGACGGCTATCGTTTCTAACAAGAGTGACTTTGCTACAAAATCCCTCTCCAAAAAATATTTTGACGGATTGATTAACGTTACGCTCGGTGAAAACGAGGACGCGGGAATTCGGAAAAAACCTGCGCCTGACTCCGTTGAGCTTGCCCTAAAAGAAATGGGAATATCCAAAGAAAAATCGGTATATATCGGAGATTCGGACGTGGATATTCAAACCGCAAAAAATGCAGGGCTGGCTTGTATTTCGGTAACGTGGGGGTTCCGAAACGAGCAATTTTTGCGTGAAAACGGCGGAATTTGCTTCGCGCATAGCCCGAATGAAATTAAATAATACAAAGACGCGCTATCTTTCGACTTTTTCGAATGATAGCGCATTTTATTTTCTTTTAATCTACCGCCTTATCGACAGCGTTCAGCTTTAAATTTAGAGCCAAAGCGCAACTGCGCCTAAAAGACCTGCACTGTTGCCCAAATTTGCAATTAACAGCTTGACTTGCGGACCCTTTTTGCCTGCGAAGATTTCTTTATCCAAAATTGCCTGTAAGGGCTTAACGAGCGAATCGCCTTGCGCACAAACTCCGCCGCCTAAAATAATTGCTTGCGGTCTAAATTCGTTTGCAATATTCGTAATTCCAACGCCAAGCTTTTCAATATAATTGTCAACGACGGATTTTGCGGAAAGGTCGTTATCGGCATAATCGAACGCCGTTTTTCCCGTTACGTTTTCAAGCGCACCCACTTCCCACATTTTACTCTTTTTATCCGCTTGCATTGCGCGTTTGGTATCCCGAATGAGCGCGGTTGCCGAAGCGTACGCTTCCAAACAGCCTTTTCTTCCGCACGTACAAAGCTCGCCGCCCGCAACGATAACCGAGTGACCAAGTTCCGCGCCTGCCGAGCAATTGCCTTCAAAAAGTTTTCCGTCGATAACGATTCCGCCGCCTACGCCTGTGCCGAGCGTTATTAAAACGGTATTTTCATACTCCTTACCGCAACCGAATTTGGTTTCGCCGATTGCCGCCACATTGGCATCGTTGGCAATTTTTACAGGCAAGCCCGTCAATTTCTCAACCTCTTCGGACACAAAGAAATGTTCCCAACCTAAATTGTTGGAATAAACTACTTCTCCTTTCTTGCTGTCGATCATGCCGGGTACGCCGATCCCGATTCCTACGACGTCCGAGTTGGAAAGCGAACAGCTTTTTAATAAATCTTTTGCGAGATTTGCGATATTTAAAGCAACCCCTTTCGCTCCCTTTTCACTTTCGGTCGGAACTTTGTCGTTTACAAGGATATTCCCTTCTGCATCCGCAATTCCACCTTTAATAAACGTCCCGCCAAGGTCTATCCCTACGTAATACTTTTTTAAATTTGACATTCTTACTCCTTTTATTTCCATAAAATTATTTGACTTTTTCCATTTCCTTATACAATTGCTCATTGATTGATTTCATTCTTTCAACGGGCATTTTTATCACCTTTCTATCGTACGTCACTAAGCCGTTAATTTCTTCTTCGACGTCGGAAACTTGCGTATAAACGCACGCGCAAAGACCTTTTGCAATCAACGGTTTGAGTTTTTCAAGATACAGCTTTTCAAGCGCGTCGCAAAACTCTCCTTGATTTTTAAATACTTTATAGCCGAACTCTTTTTCCGAATAAACGTGGTTTTCCGTCTTTAAAGAATATCCGCCAAACTCGCTCAATACAACGGGACGTGAATCCTTGGGGACTTTGAGCGGGGTGTAGTAGGTGTGCAGGCTCTTTAAAAGCGTTTTATCTTCGCCTTGGTCGTGCCAACCACTAACCGAATCAATAATACGGCTATCGTCAAAGGCAAGTACTTTCTCCGTTACTGCAAAGGAATCAAATTGTCCCCACCCCTCGTTGAAAGGTACCCAGCAGCCGATACAAGTGCAGTTCTTTAACGCGTTCAAAGTTTCGTCAACGGACTGCAAGAACTCGTACCTGCCCGCCTCATTTTCACGAGCGAAGTATTTATAGTCGTTATCTTTATGATGAAAACCAAGGAAAGGAAAGGCTGCGATATGGGTAAATTTATACGCGCCGCCGCCGTTGACGAAATCCTGCCAAACGATAAGCCCTAAGCGATCGCAATGATAGTACCAACGCAAAGGCTCTATCTTAATATGTTTGCGGATCATATTAAAGCCCATATCTTTTAAAAGCTTTAATTCGTCTTCGATTGCCTTATCCGAAGGATGCGTTAAAAGCCCGTCCGACCAGTAGCCTTGGTCGAGAAGACCGTTGTAGAAATAAGGTTTTTCGTTTAAGAACAGGCGAGGTATGCCATTTTCGTCTTTGCCCATCCCAAAGGAACGAACGCCGAAATAGGACTCCACTTTATCCCCGCTTTCCGTTTGCAAAACAAAGGTGTAGAGCTTAGGATTTTCAGGCGACCACAGCTCGAAATCCGCTGTTATGGAAATCGTTTTGTTATCAAAACTCTCGTTTGCAATTTCCTTTTCGCCGTCGAATACGCGAATGGTTTGCGCGCCTTCGCAGTCGGAAAGCACGGTCACGCGTTTGTCTTTGACTGACGTGAAAATACGCAAATCACGAACGTACTCTTCGGGCACGCTTTCCATCCATACCGTTTGCCAAATACCGCTTTGCGCCGTGTACCAAATCTCTTTGGGGTTTGCCGATTGTTTTCCGCGCACGCTCTCGTATTTATCAAGCTCGTCCGTACATTCTACGCGTAAAAGGTTTTCGCCGATTTTAATCGCGTTAGAAACGTCGAGCGTAAAGGGCGTATAGCCGCCGTGATGTCCACCGACCTGTACACCGTTTACGTATACTTCGCAGCGTTGATCCACCGCGCCGAAATGCAACAGCGTCTTTGCTTTTAAAAACTCTTTTCTTATTGTAAAGGTGCGTTGATAGACGAGTTTTTCGTCTGCATGTAATTCAAAGCCTTTGCCGATTCCGCTGTTTAAGCTTTCGGGCGAGAAAGGTACTAAAATTTCCTCGTTAAAGTCCGTGACTTGTTCCCCTTGCTTTACTTTGGCAAACGACCATTTTCCGTTCAAGCAAAGATAACTGTCGCGCTTGCATTGAGGACGGGGATATTCGTCATGAGGAATTTCCCCTACTTCATAGTTGGTTTTAAGAGAATTTGTTACCCGTTCGGTGTTACCAGAGTTCTTGATTTTAGAAGAAAGAATAGGTATTAACGCAAAAATAAGCAAGCACACGAGCCCTGCGACAAGGAAAATTTCGGGTGCAGGGATATACTTGGTCGTCATTGCGTCAGCGGAGCTTTCAAGGTCGGGCAACGGAAGATTTCTCGCTTTATTGATTGCGTTGCCAATCATCGGGCCAAATACCATAGGCAATAATACGCTAAATACCATTCTTACGCCTTGTAATTTGCCGACTACGCCTTCGGGGGTATAGTCACGCAAGGTCGATCCGCAAAGCGCGGAAATGAGAATGTTGCCCGAAATCATAACGAACCCGAAAAATCCGAAAACGACGAGTAACATCACGTGATTGCCTTTATTTGCAAGCCACATTCCAAACAAGCCCACTGCAAAAATTGCCGCCGCAAGATAGAGCATTTTTGTCTTATCCATTTTATCCGAGAGCTTGGTAAGATATAAATTAAGCGCCGCGCCAAGAATAATCGCAAGCCCGAATACTACGCTGTATTCCACTACCGTAAAGCCGAGGTAGGTCTTCATATAAATAATAAGGTAAGGCATGAAAATTTGGCATGCAATCCCGTAAACACCGATTACCAAAAGAGTTAAGTAGAAGGGCTTATTCGCCTTGATTACGCTGGGTTTAAAGCCATAGAATAAATCGCCGAAGGTACCGCATTTTTCAAGCGAGGGATTGTCTTTGATAAAGAATATCCCTGCAATACCGCACGCTGAAATGAAAATGCCGAGCAACAAAAAGAGCGTGGAATATCCGATCATGGAAACCAAAATTCCAAATCCGCCTGCAACGATGAGCATTGCAATGAGGGGTAAAATACTCAATACCCCTTCCACCTGACCGCGATAAGACGGCTTGGTGTTATCCGTTACCCACGCATTAAAGCTTGCATCGTTTGCCGTTGAGCCGAATACCGTCATTATGCAGTCGGCTATAATTACCAAAACCAACGTAACGGCTACTGCTTTGGTTGCGGGCACGTTGAAGAGGGCTGAAACGCGATCCGGGGATAAGAACCCGAAAAGCGCCACCGTGACGCCCCAAATTGCATAACCCCACGAAATAAACGAGCGCCTGTTTCCAAGCTTATCCGAGAACGTACCAGCAATCAGCGTTACCACCGTTGCGGTGATACCGCTCAATTGAACCATTAACGTTATCGCTTCAAGGTTGGGAGAAACTTCTTCAAATACGAACATATTGAAGTACATATTCTCTACCGACCAAGCCAGCTGTCCGATTAATCCGAAGATAAGCAATATCGTCCAGTTTAATCTTCCAAAAGTGCTTTTTTGCATATTTCCCCTCCTTTCAACTTCTACTCATTAGAAAGATTACGTCTATTTTGTTCCACTTTTATCTACCGCCGAAGCCGCCGCCACCGCGACCGCCGCCCGAGAATCCGCCGAAGCTACCGCCACCGCCGCTTCTACCAACGCCCGAACCAGTGTTTTGAGGCCTTGAAAGCATATAGCGAGTAGCCGTTCGCATGGAGCGGTTTATCATTACGTAATTGAAATACGGTTCGTTATAGACAGCCCATTGAGGCGGTTGAAGAGTGATGTTTTTGAATTTATCTTCCCATTCGTCCGTTACGTCAAGAACTTGCGCATACGGCAAAATATCGTAATAAAGCTCAGGATTTTCTTCAAGCATAAACTTAATTTTGTCTTCTTCCGTGACTTTGATGAAATCCTTAAACCCGAGAATGTCGCCGAGCGTACGGTTATATTCTTCCGTTCGAGAAAGGGTTAAGTAGCCGAAGACTTGGGCAATTGCCATACAAACAACGAGCAATATTTTCTCCGCTTCGACCATTAAATGCGACGCGACTGCAAAGGAGAAGATTGCTCCGCCTATGATATATACGACAAGCAAAATACCTTGCAAAAGACGTTTTGAGCGCTTAAATTCCTTTTCTTTAACCGCGAGTGCAAAGACTGCGAGGAAGATCGCAATAAACGAGCAAAAAATTCCGATGGGAGATGCGTATCCGCCACCAACGAAAAGCAAACCGTATAACACGGGGCAAAGTGCGGCGATTACCGCGCAAAGCGCAGTGTTTGCGACGAAACAAAGGACGGATTTTCTATCGTAACGTTTGCGTTTCTTTAAATGCATTTGCATTTTTGCAGTGTCAACGTGTTCGTAAAATTTCTCGTTTAATTCGGACACGCTTACCACTTGTTTGTTTTTAAACAGTCCGTAGAAGAGTGTTTTTTGATAGGAAGGCGCGTCATCCGGTAATTCTACAAATCCGCCGTCGAAAACTTTTACGCGTTCAAGCACGGGATCGGATTCGTCGGTGAAATCTATCGTTAAATACCCCTTTGCCGCGAAATAATACAGCATGGAAGTTACGTCTTCATTGTCCACCGTACCGTCTAAAAGATAGCCCATCTGCATAGGGTCCATTCTGTCGGGAGCTTTGACGTTGACAACGGTGACAATTTCCCCTTGCTTTTTCCCAAACAACCAAAGCGCAACCGCGCCGCCGATTAATAGCGCGCAAAGAACCACGACCAGCCACGTGCGCGGAGTGATAATGCGCGTACTTGCAAAACTTTTTAATACCCCTTTTTCAAACGTGAAGGAAAGCGTAATCCCTTCCGCCGTGTATTCTCCAAACTCACTATTATATTTTACTTCCAAAACGTCTTCGTGAATTTTCAGCGTTTTGCCGTCGTTTGACCAGCCTTCCGTTACGTCAACAAGTCCGCTTGACGAATTATATCCGCCGTATGAGCGTTGGCAAGTAAGAGGCTTTTGGGGAAAATGCACGGTTACGTCCACGTCGTTAAGAGCAAAAGATGAACCGAAACCAACGACGTCGAGAATCATTCCGTTTGAAATATCCTCGCCGTTGGGCTGCATTACGTATGAAAATTCGTAAACCCAACGATTTCCCCTTTTTACGTTCCCTTCGCAGCATAAATCTATAAATCCGTCAATGTTGGGATTATCCATTACGTAAAAATTAAACGCGTCGTTTCCTTCGCATTTTGCCGTTATTTGCGTGTAAATGGAATCGGTAGGCAAGGATTTATAGAACATGGTGAAGTTTCTCAGCGCTTCAACGTCTATACGTTCTTGGAACGTGATTGTTCTGTCTTCGTTTACTGTCAATTCCACGTCATACGAATAGCATTTAAATCCTGCCGTACCGTAATATCCAAAGTTTTCGTCTGCCTTTGCTGACGCGGTCGAAAGAGGAACGAACGAAAAACAAAATACGGCGCATACGATTAGCGAACAAGAAAGAATTGCAAGCAATTGTTTAAAAAACTTTTTCATAATTTAAAGCCCTTTACGGATTCCACCGTTGTCTATCTAAATTGCAGTTCCTTTATTTGAAAAAAAATCCGCACGAGTTGCCCCATGCGGATTTGCCTTTTTTTTAAATTAACCTACAGCGAAGAGCATTGCGCAGAATACCAGCATGAGCGCAATCAAAAGAATAGCTGCAACAGTCAAATATATGCTTGGAATAAGAGCGTCTTCCGCTATTTGCAAGGTATTCTTGAAATCTTCAACAAGCGTCGCGTCGGGGAGTACGATCTTAACCGTCATAATATCCGAAGCGGCAACCGCCTTATTTCCTTCAGAGTTTACCGTCAGCGTTTTTCCGTCTTCCGATAAGGTTGCGTTAAGCTGGGAATTTCCCGTGCCTTGCAGGTATGCGTTGTACTCAAGAATTGCCGCATCAGCTGAAAGCTTGACTTCTACAACGTCCGCGCCCTTGGTAACCGAAAGCATATTTTCGCAGTTTTGACCGTCTGTGCTTTGGTAAACGTCATACGTCATTTCGTACGTCCATTCGCCTTGCTCAAGCAAACCAGCAAAAGCAATGCTCGTTACGCCGTCCGTTTCGCTTACCGTATAAGAAAAGCTTTCGTCTGCTTCGCAAAAGGCAAGATATTCGCCGTTTGCTGCTTTGGTAAGTTCAACGGAATAAACATTCTGCGTTTCTTCCACCGTAACGTCAATCGTTACTAAATTAACCGCAGTTTCTTCCGCGGAAGCTACCACGGGATATACGTTCGCGCCGAATACCAAACCTGCGGCAAGAGAGGCTATCGCCGTTATGCCTATTTTCTTTAAATTTACTTTTTTCATTTCTACCTCCTCCGAAGCTCAACTGTCAAACTCAGTCCATCAGTAGTAGTTTTATTTTTACGTTAATGCAATATCTCAATTAAAAGGTCACTTTTACGTTTTGAGCTTCCGCTGCGTTGTCAAGCTCGAAATAAGGACGCTTCTTGTAGTCCTCTCCCATACGCTTTGCAACGATATTGGACGGGAATAACTCAATCTTCGTATTGAAAGCTTTTACGTTGCCGTTATAGTAACGACGGGAGCTTTCAAGTTCGCCTTCAATTTGCTTGAGCTGATTTTGAAGGTCAAGGAAGTTCGTGTTCGCTTTAAGTTCGGGATAGTTTTCCGAAACAACGTTCAAAAACGTGCGCAAAGAGTTTGTAAGCTGATTTTCCGCTGCGATACGTTCTTCGCCTGCAACCGCTCTGCCTGCGATATTTCTCGCGGCAACTACCTTTTCAAGCGTTTCAGATTCATGAGACGCATAGCCCTTTACCGTTTCCACTAAGTTAGGGATGAGGTCAAATCTCTTCTTCAAATATACGTCTATCGTAGCCCACGCTTCTTCTACTTTATTCTTGAGCCTAACGAGCGCGTTGTTCGTGGAAATCCACCAACCGACTACTGCAACTGCTGCAATTACTACGACTACTGCAACGATTATTCCGATAATCGCGCCTTGCGAAATAAGCAAATTATTCAAGATACCCCTCCTTTCTTTTACAAAAAAGAATCTTACTGTTATATTCATTATACTACACTACAACGAAAAAATCAATTGTTTTACATAAAAAATTTCTCTTTTGTGCAAATTTTTTACATTTTTCCCCTTTTCACGCCTAATTTTTTGTTAAAATAAATTACAAAAAACACTTTAATAGCTTAAAAATCTGTGGGACAGGTATGTGCGAATTGTTTTCAAGGGTTAAAAACGTCCGTTTTCATTTATGAATAAATTTAACAATTATTTAAAAGCGTATTTTGCGCTAAAACGATAAATTTCCCCTGCTTTATACACGGACGAGCCGTATTTTTCATATGCGGGAACGTTGGGATTGTTGGGAAGAGCTTCCGTTTCCAAGCAAAATCCTGCGCATCTACCGTATTTTTTGCCTCGTTTTCCCGTTTGGTTAAGGAAATTTCCGCAATATAAATGGACGGCGGGCATATCCGTATAGCATTTCATTACAATACCGCTCTTTTCACTGCGCACAACCGCATACGGCATACCCATGTCACGAGCTTTATCAAACACGAAACAGTGATCAAAGCCCTGCCCATAGGCAAGGTCTGGATCTTCGTTCCTAAAAGCGTCGCCTTCGCCGAACGTTTTTTCTTTGGAAAAATCAAACGGCGTACCCATGGTCGCTTTGAACTCTCCGCGAGGTATTAACTCACTATCCGTTGGTAATACGTAAGGCGCGGACATGGCCATGAGATGGTCTAATACGTCCTTTGAGCCGTCAAGGTTAAAATAGGCGTGGTTGGTGAGATTAATAAGCGTCGTCTTATCGGAAACTGCTTCGTAATCAATCGTCAGCGTGCCGTTTTCAAGCGAGTAAGTTACTTTAACATTTAAATTTCCCGGATAATTTTCCTCGCCATCGGGGGAAAACGCGGTGAGAATAAGGCGTTGATTGCCGTTCGATGCTTTTATAATTTCCGCCGACCAAATTTTCTTGTCGAAACCGTTTTTTCCACCGTGTAAATGGTTACTTTTATCGTTGCAATACAACTGACAATTTTTTCCGTCAAGGCATACTTTTCCCTTGTCTATACGATTCCCGAATCGACCTATGAGCGCGCCTAAATACCCGTCGTTCGTATCGTAGCCCTTCGCGTTGTCATAGCCCAGCACTACGTCTGTTATATTACCGTGTTTGTCGGGTACGAAAAGGTTTTTAATAATTCCGCCCCTATCTAAAATAACAGCGGAGTATTCTCCGTCCTGTAAGGTGTAGGCGGAAATTTCACGGTCAAGAATATCCTTGTCGAAAAAAGATTTTGTGATCGTCGTCATTACTTGTCTTCCTTATTCGTTAATGGGTAAATTTCACCCTGCTTTATTCTTTTGATTGTGCGTATGCTTGAAATTACGTCAATTATAGTCTTTTTTATGAAAAAAAGCAACTGTTTTGTGAAAAAAAATTGAAAAGCTCTTAAAAACGTTTGACTATTCTATAAAAATCGGGTATAATGTTTCATGGCTATTTATGTGGATAGCTAAAAACCTTGCATACAGAGAAGGTATGCCGAATAAGACCAGGAGGTGAATCGATATGGCAAAGTATGAAATGCTCTATTTGCTCAACAACGACGTTACGGAAGAAGCAAAGACGCAACTTATCGAAAAGTACGAAGGTATCGTAACGAAGATGGGTGGCACTGTTCTTTCTACGGACAAATGGGGTACGAAAAAGCTCGCTTATCCTATTAAGTTTAAGAACGAAGCTTACTACGTACTCACGACGTTTGAAGCAGAAGGCACGGTAGTAAACGAACTTAACCGTGTTGCACGCATTGACGCTGACGTTTATAGATTGATGGTAACGAAAGCGTAAAATAAGAGGGAAAATTATGAATAAAGTATTTTTAATCGGAAACTTAACGCGCGATCCCGAACTTAGCGAAACCGCTTCGGGCGTTGCAGTATGTCACTTCTCTATCGCTGTTAACAGAAACTATGCTTCTCAAGACGGCGAACGCCAAACCGACTTCTTTAATTGTACGGCATGGCGCGGACAAGCTGAAACGATCGCTCGTTACACTAAGAAAGGCAACAAGGTTGCCGTCACCGGTAGCGTTCAGCTTCGTAATTACGAAGATAATCAAGGCATTAAGCGCACTGCCGTTGACATTATTGTGCAAGACGTTGAATTTTTGACGCCGAAGACCAGCGACGGTTTCGACGAAGGTATGGACGCTACTGCGACCAGAACTCAAGCGTCTGCAAAAAAGAAGCCCGTTCTTCAAATGTTGGAGGACGATAGCGACGTTCCGTTCTTTTAATAACTGAACTCGCAACACAAAATTTATAAGGAGTGACTATCATGGAAGAAAAGACGACCGTAAAAAAGGTATTCAAGAAAACGCCTCGTAAAAAGGTTTGCGCTTTCTGTCAGGAAAAAATTGCTGAAATCGATTACAAAGACGTTAATCGTTTAAAGAAATTCGTAACGGAAGGCGGTAAAATCCTTCCCCGCAGAATGAGCGGTACCTGCGCAGCGCATCAAAGAAAGCTCTCCACTGCTATCAAGCGCGCGAGAATTGCTTCCCTTCTCCCTTTCAAAGGTGAATAATTGAAGCCTGTTGTTATAAGACAAATTCAATTTCAATAAAAAGTACAAAACTTTCCGACCTGAAATTATATATAATCTTATAACAAAAAACAAAACAAAATAACTAACAAAAAAGCACTCTGCATCACCGCAAAGTGTTTTTTTGTTGTCTAAACAATATATTTATTCTTTGATTACTTGTTCTTTAAATACGCGAATCCACTCGTCCGCAATAATTTTGCTTGCAACCAAATTTGGATGTATGCCGTCGTAGAATATGTTTTCAAGCCCGTAAACGTCAACGGCTTTTAATAGTTTTTCTTGCAAGGTTACGTAAGGCAAATTGAACTCTTCCGCAATCTTTTTCGCTTCTTCGGCGTAGGGCTTTATCAAATGTCTTGTCCCTTCACGAGGCCAAAAAGGCTCACAAATCATAATCTTGGTGTCAGGAAGTCTTTCAAGAGTTTCTTCAATCATGATACGATACAATCTTCCCCAGCGTTTCAAATCGGTAGGATTAGGATTGTTTTCTCGAGGAAGATCGTTTCCGCCAACCCAAATATTCAATACGTCGGGTTTTTCGTTCCATACGTCAAGCTGAATACGAGCGTATAATTGAGGCAATCTGTCTCCGCCGATTCCGCGATTTAAAATTTGATAATATTGCGGTTTTTCATAGAAAAGTTGCGCCGCCGTTAAAAAGACGTAGCCGTTACCGTAGGTGTTTGGTTCAATGCTATACGTTTCAGGGATTCTGCCCGATTCCGTAGAACAACGAATTCTTTTTGCGTCAGTGGCGGAATCGCCAAAAAATATGATTTTCATTCCGTTTTCCTCTTTCTTATAAATTTATTTGATTAAAAAGCCTTAAACGCGGAAACACATCCGCGCTTAACGTATATTATTCTTTAATTACTTGTTCTTTGAATACGCGAATCCACTCATCGGAGATAACTTTGCTCGCTACGATATTAGGGTGTCCACCGTCGTAGAATGCGTTATAAAGACCGTAAACGTCAATCAATTTTTCGAGTTTTTCTTGCAAAGCAACGAATGGCAAATTGAATTCTTCCGCAATCTTTCTCGCTTCTTCCGCGTAAGGCTTTAATAAATGCCTTTTCTCTTCACGCATACAGAAAGGTTCGCAAATTATAATCTTGATGTCGGGAAGTCTTTCAAGCGTTTCTTCAATCATGATAC
>JAFVRE010000062.1 GCA_017504465.1 Clostridia bacterium
AGCGTTGACGCCGTATCTTGCATATTCATGACTTGGAATAGAAAAAAAAGCGAGTGGATGAGGCGTGAAGTGTATTTCGATGCCGAGAAGCAGCTGCCCGATTTTAGTAGAGGGGATCTCGTGCGTTACGTTACGCAAAGCAACTTTATCGTACAGTATGAAATTTTAGCAAAATCCGTTTTGGAAATCGAAGAAATTAACGAGTACGACGAGTACGGCAAGCAATACGAAGAGCAGGACGAAAATCAAGACGAAGAATAATTACTTAACCGATATGGATAGAAAAAAATAAAATTTTCAGGAGTAAAACAATGGAAAGAAAAGACATAAAAGAAGAATTGAAATGGGATTTATCCGCGTTTTATGAAAGCGACGAGGCTTGGGAAAAGGCGTATGACGAATTTGTAAAAACTTATGGTGACTACGATTATTCGGCATTCCAAGGTAAGCTTGGAAACAAGTCGGTCTTGCTGGACTTTTTCGCGTTAGAAGAAAAAATTTCGCGCGACGTAGAGCGTCTTTACGTGTATGCAAATATGCGTCACGACGAAGACGTACGCGTTTCTAAATACAATTCGTATATCGCAAAAATGAGCGCAACGTACGGAAAAATTATGGCGGCTATGGCGTTCGTTGATCCCGAATTGACAGCTCTTTCGGATGAACAACTCAATTCGTTCATTCAAGATAAAGACTTTTCCGATTACGATTACCGTTTATCGCGTATTGCCAAAGCAAAAGCGCACGTATTGAGCGAAGCGGAAGAAAAGTTGCTCGCGCTCGCCGCTGACGTTATGAGCGGGTATCATTCCACCTTCTCCATGCTCGATAACGCAAACCTCAATCTTCCAAAAAATACTTTAAACGGTCAAGAAGTGCAAATGAGCCACGGCTTATACGGGCTTGTTCTTCATTCCGAAAACCGCGCTGACCGCGAGAGTTGGTTTAAGAAATATTACGAAGCGTATATCAAATTAATCGACGCGATTACGCAAACGTACAGCGGTAACGTGAAAAAGGATATCTTCTATAAAACGGCAAGAAAATACGAAAGCTGTTTAAAAATGGCTCTTGAGGGCGAGGACGTTTCGGAACAGGTTTATAACAACCTCATAGAAGCGGTAGGCGCGGCGCTCCCTAACGTACACCGCTATATTTCTTTGCGCAAGAAGATTTTGGGCTACGAAACCCAACACATGTACGACATCTACGCTCCGCTTGTAGAAAATGCGGAAATTAAACTCGGATTTGAAGAAGCTTATGAACTCGTTGTAGAAGGTCTTGCGCCTTTAGGCAAAGAGTACCAAGAACTTTTGAGAACGGGCAAGCGCGATCGTTGGATTGACGTCCATGAAAACGATGGCAAGCGTTCCGGCGCGTATTCGATGGGTATTTACGGTATTCATCCTTACGTTCTCTTAAATTATCAAGAAACGACCAACGACATTTTCACGGTTGCGCATGAAATGGGACATGCAATCCATACCTATCAATCTTCCGACGAACAGCCGTACGCAAAATCGCAATACACCATTTTCCTTGCGGAGATTGCAAGTACGGTAAACGAAGTGCTTTTGATGAAGCATTTATACGCAAAGACGGAAGATAAGAACGTTAAGAAATTCTTGCTTAACTATTACATGGATATGATGCGCGCAACTCTTTTCCGTCAAACTCAATTTGCGGAATTTGAACAGATTGCGCACGCAAAAGCTGAAAACGGCGAACCTTTGACAAAGGAAAATCTTTGCGATATCTATTACGGACTCAATAAGAAATACTATGGCGATGGTATTGAACACGATGCGGAAATCGCATACGAATGGGCTAGAATCCCGCACTTCTACCGTTCTTTCTACGTGTATAAATATGCAACGGGTATCATTTCTGCAATTTCTATCGTGAAACGCATTTTGGCGGAAGGCGAGCCTGCTGTAAAGGACTATTTCGAGTTCTTGCGCGGCGGGAACAGTACCGATCCCGTGTCCATCTTAAAGAAAGCCGGCGTTGATTTGACGACGAAAGCGCCTTTCGAAACGGCTATGCAGGAATTTGAAAACACGCTTGAAGAATTTGAAAAATTATTTTAAAACAGGCATACCGTGTCCGCGTTGAAGGGACACGGTATGCTGAAAAAATACGCACAAGGGGTAAACAAATGGCAGTAGAAGCAAATATGATGCCGCACAATCGTGACGCGGAAATGGCGTTGCTCGGTTGTCTTTTAATTGACAACGATATCGCGTCGGAGTTGATTGAGAAATTGACCGAAGACGATTTTTATCAGGAATCGCATAAATTTATCATACTCGCAATGCAATCGGTATTCAATTCCAGAAAACCGATCGATCTCGTTACCGTTTCCGACCAACTCGACAGCGAAAGTAACCTTGAAAAAGCGGGCGGAATTGCATACTTGACCGAGCTTGCGGAAATCACGCCGTCTGCGGCGAATTATAAGTCCTACTACGATATCGTCACCCGCGACAGCGTAAATAGAAGACTTATCCGCGCTTCGAGAAAGATTATCGAAGAGTGTATGAAAAGCGGCGACGGACAAGCCTCGATTGCGTTTGCGGAAAAATCCGTTTACGACATTTCCAAACAATCCGACCGCTCATCTCTTGCAGGTATGGCGGAAGGGGATATTGTACAACAGGTCCTTGAAAAGTTTGAACTTTTGCAATCTGATCCCAACGCTTTCCGCGGAATTGAAACGGGCTTTAAGCGGTTCGATCAAATGACGAACGGTTTACAGCCTTCCGACCTTATCGTACTCGCGGCACGTCCCGGTATGGGTAAAACTTCGCTTGCAATGAACCTTGTTGAACACGCGGCAATGCGAAAGGGTAAGGTATGCGCGGTATTCTCGCTCGAAATGCCGAGAATCCAAATTGTACAAAGATTGCTTTGTTCTTATGCGAACGTGAGTATGGCAAAGGCGCTTCGCGGTCAGCTTTCGGCGAACGAATGGAAAAAGCTTATGCTTGCGAGCGATAAGCTTAAAACGAGTAAAATTTTCATTGACGATTCCTCAAGGGTAACCCCTGCGGAAATTTTATCCAAATGCCGTCGGTTAAAGACGACTGCAGGCGGCGTGGATTTGATCATGATCGACTATATCCAGCTTATGTCGGGCGGTTCTTCGACGGTGGCTGGCAGTGAGAACAGACAACAGGAAATCGCGTCTATTACCCGTGACTTAAAGATCATGGCAAAAGAACTCAACGTACCCGTTATCGCGCTTTCCCAGCTCAAACGTATTCAATCTAAAGAGCCGCAGCTTTCCGACCTTCGTGAATCGGGCGCAATCGAGCAAGACGCAGATATCGTTATGTTCATTAACCGTCCCGAAGCAATCGCGACCAAAGAAGAAATAGAATCGGGTAAAATCGTCAAGGGCGCAACAGACCTTATTATTGCAAAGCACAGAAACGGTGAACAGGGCAGGTTGCAGCTTAAATTTATCGGCGAAAGTACTAAGTTCGTGGACGTTGACGAACAAAATCGAAGCGACGAACCCCCTCAATACGTATCCTCTCAAAAATACCAAGAGCCTACTTTTAATCAAGAGGAAGATTTTAATTACGGCGGTAAAGATTACGAGGAAATGTACAAAACAGCCGCGGAGAAAAATGCGGCGCTGAAGGAAGAAGATCCTTTTGATTAATAGAAATTAGGTTTGCGAAAGATGACGAAAATCGAGAAAATTTCTCCGCAATCACTTGCGGAAGCAAAGCGAATAATTTTAAGCGGCGGTGTTGTAGGTATCCCCACGGAAACCGTTTACGGTTTGGGCGGGAATGCCTTTGACGACGGTGCCGTAAAGAAAATTTTTGAGGTCAAGGGGCGTCCAAACGACAACCCCTTGATTGCGCATATTCATCTTGATTACGACCTTTCTAAAATTATTGATTACGATACGCCCTGCGCGAAAAAGCTTCGCGAGGCGTTTTTGCCCGGGCCTTTGACGCTCGTTTATCCTTCGACGAATAAGGTGAGTCCTTTCGTTTCTTGCGGGCTGAATACGCTCGCTGTACGAGTACCTTCTCACGACGGCGCGCAAGCCTTTTTACGCGAAGTGGACGTGCCCGTGGTTGCGCCGAGCGCAAATTTATCCAAACACGTTTCTCCTACGTCAGCCCTGCACGTTTACGAAGATTTCGCAGGAAAAATTCCCCTGATTTTAGACGGTGGGGAATGCGAAGGTGGTATTGAAAGCACCGTTTGTGACGTCACGGGGGATATTCCGATTATTTTGCGACCGGGTTTGATCACCAAAGAAATGATAGAGCAGGTATGCGGCGCTTGTGAAGTTTATGCCCCTGTATTAAAAGCAGGCGATAGAGCAAAGAGCCCGGGAATGATGTATAAGCATTATTCTCCGCGTTGTCAAACGGCATTGTTTGAAAAAGGCGCGCTTTCTAACGCGAAATCACGCGTGCGGGAAGAGCTGGATAAGGGACGAAAAGTAGCCGTACTTTGCGAAAATTTACTCTTAAAGGAGTTTGTCGGTATCGACGCGCAAATGCTTGACTTGGGTAGTTCTCCCGACGAAATGGCAACAAATTTATATAAGCTTTTACGCCAATCCGAAAAGATAGCCGACGTGCTCGTGGCGATTGAGCCGAGCGCGCAAGGCGGCGTTATGGAAGGCGTTATGAATAGACTGAAAAAAGCTTGTCTTTCGACGGATATAAACGCTAAATCATAAGGACAGGTATGAGATGAACGAAACGCAAAAGAAAAAAATCATATTCGTTTGTACGGGCAACACCTGCCGTTCTCCCATGGCGGAAGCGATATGCAGGTCGGAATTAAAGCGGCTGCGCGCGGACGGAGTAGAGGCGCTTTCCGCAGGCACGGAAGCGTCTTTCAACGGACGGTTAAATCCCTATTCTGCCATTACGCTTGCGGAAAATGGACTTGCGCTTGAAAACTTTACTTCTACGCTTTTGACTGACGAATTGCTTGAAGACGCTTACGCCGTTGTGTGTATGACGGAAAGTCAACGTGAACGATTGATTGAACGCCGCGCGTTCGCCTTTTTTCAAAGCGTTGGAAAGAACGGTTCGCTCGGGGAAAATATCCATTCCTTTTATTCTTTGGCGGGTTACGAAATCCCTGATCCGTTCGGGAGAGATCTCGATTGTTACCGTATAACGTTTGCGCGAATTATTAAAGCAATGCCTATAATTTTGGAGAAGTTGGGCGTAAAGTCGCAACAGGTAATTACTCCTGCGCAAGAAGAGCAAAACGTTCAAGCTGCGCCGAGCGGTATAGACGAAAGCGCAAAGACAGAGCCTGTAAAAAAGAAAAGGGGCAGACCGAGAAAGAATCCGCAGACCCCGACGTCAGAGGTTGCGCCCAAAAAGCGCGGTCGTCCCAAGAAAAACAGTTAATAATTTTTAAGGAGTACATTTATGAAAATAGCAGTGGCATGCGATCACGGCGCGCTTAGATTAAAGGGCGCGGTTATCGAATTTTTGAAAAAGAACGGACACGAAGTTAAGGACTTTGGTACGCACACGGCAGATTCTTGTGATTATCCCGATTTTGCATTACTTGCAGCCGAGAGTGTTGCAAGCGGTGAATGTGAACGCGGAATCGTCGTATGTTCGTCGGGGATAGGCGTTTCTATCGTGGCGAATAAAGTTCCCGGAATCCGTTGCGCGCACTGTCACGACGTATATTGCGCGAAATACACGCGCTATCATAACGATGCTAATATGATTGCTTTTGGTGAAAAGGTGGTAGGGGAAGGCTTGATGCAGGAAATCGTTACCGCGTTTTTAACCTGCGAATACGAAGGCGGAGAGCGCCACGACAGACGTATTGCAAAGATTAAAGCAATCGAAGAAAAATATTGTAAATAGTGGCTATATCACATCACTTGGTTGATTTTTGACCATCCTTTTGAAAAGCTACGCAATACAGCGTTAGACTTTGCTTTGTTTAGGTCGCGATGCTTTAGTACGCTCCCGTCAACAAATGCTCGTCTGCCTTGCTTGCATTTGAAAAGGGTTCGGAAAAATAATTGCGAAATACTACGCGTTATGCTTAGTTTCATACCGCAGCGGGTATGCGCCCTCGCAAAACGCTTGCCTTTCTTATATTTTTCTCGTCAACCCCCTAAAATAATTTTTAGCATAAATCAACCATTCGCTGTAACATAGCCTAAATAATAAACATTAAAGAGGGAAATTATGCAAGAACTTGAATTTTATCAAAATCCAAAATTTCACCACGTACGCCATCCGCTCGTCGAACATAAACTCGCAATTTTGAGAGCGATGGATACTCCGACTAAGCAATTTGCTGATTTAGTCGAAGAAATTGCTATGCTCATCACGTATGAAGCAACGAAGGATTTACCCGTGGAAAAGGTTAAGGTAAGAACTCCGCTCGAAGTTGCGGAATGTCAAATGGTTTCGGGCAAAGCAGTGGGGATAGTTCCTATTTTGCGCGCAGGGCTGGGTATGGTTTCCGGCGTACAAAAACTTGTTCCAAACGCAAAAATCGGGCATATCGGTCTTTATCGCGACCACGAAACGCACGAACCGGTAGAATATTATTGCAAGCTTCCCACCGACGCTGAAAATAGAACGTTAATCGTCGTTGATCCCATGCTTGCAACGGGCGGAAGCGCTTCGGACGCCATTAAAATGATTAAAAAACGCGGCGCAAAAAATATCAAGCTTTGCTGTATCGTAAGTGCGCCCGAAGGCATTAGAAGAGTACTTGCCGAACACCCCGACGTCGATTTATACGTTGCTGCCGTTGACCGTTGCTTGAACGAAAATTGCTACATTTTACCCGGACTCGGCGATGCAGGCGATAGACTCTTTGGCACGAACTAAGCGAAAGAAAAGGATAAAATATCGCTATGAAAAAAACGATAATTGCAATCGGCGGGGGAGAGCTTCGCGAACGCACTACGTTAAAAATCGACGAATACCTTGCCGCGCTCGCAAAAGCCCATGCAGGCGAAAAGCGCGCTTGCGCATTGTTTATTCCGACGGCAAGTCACGATTTTATGCCCTATTACAATACCTTCCACAAAGTCTATACGGGCGGGTTCGATATTAAGACGGACGTTGCGCTGACGGTATTCAAAGACGTAGATATGGAAAAAATGACGGCAAAATTCCAAAAAGCCGATTTAATTTATGTTGGCGGCGGAGATACCGTGTTCATGATAGAGCACTGGAAAAAAATCGGGCTTTTGCCTTTGATAGAAGATGCTTATGAGCGCGGCGTTCCGATTGCGGGGCTTTCCGCAGGTGGAATATGCTGGTTTACGGATATCTATACCGATTCCTTAAAAACGGAGTCGGGCAACAAATACGCAATGTTCAAAGGCTTGGGTTGGCTTGAGGGCGTCGTATCCCCACATTATAACGAACGCAGAGCGGATTTTGACGAAATCGTCTTCAAAAACTTCGATATTGCTTACGGAATCGAGAGTGATTCCGCAATGGTGTTTGAAGACGGTAAATTTGTCAAAACTTTATCGTCGGGTGGGGGCGTGTACGCGTTGAAACGAGAAAACGGCTCTCTCAAAAAACAAATTTTATAATAATTTTAGCTCGGTTTTTTCAAAAACCGAGCCATTTTTTTGAAAAAACAAGAAAAAAAATCATAAAATTTAGCAAAAATCGAAAACTTTTTTGAGATTTAGTCTTGACAAGCTCTAAAAAATATGGTATAGTAAAGCCAAGAAGCGTACCTGTGTCGCGATGAACGGGGCGTTTACTGAAATAAATTGTAAAGGAGACGATATTATGAAGAAACTGAGAAGTATATGTATAGCGTTTCTGACGGCGCTGATCACAGTGATGGCGTTGACGGGTTGCTATGCGATCAACGGACAAAAAATGAAGCGCGTGAAAGGTACTTATAAGCTCACGCATTACACGTATAGACCGTCTTATAAGAGCGGCAACACCCCGCCTGCAACGATTGATTACATACAAGATCGTGGTTACGAAGTTTATCTTGTCGTAACGGGAACAAATCGCGGGTATTACGTGCATAAAGATAACAATACCGAAGCTTACAGCACGGAAGTCGATCTTTCTTACGAATACAACCAAGAAGATTCAGCGTTGGTGGACTACGTTTATTACAGAACTCCAAGGGCGTCGGATACGGAAAAATTCGGGGTGACGAAGAACAGATTGAATTATAGCAATCCCGGTATAGAGCTTTTTGGAACGGTACAGGCAAGGGAAGACAAGGATTGGGAAAAGGTAGATGACGCGACCGATCTTTCGTACGTAAGAGAACAGTTCGATGTGTTGAAAGAATACAGCTATGACGAGTATGCGATGGAAGGCATCTATTCGCTGAACAGTTATAACTGGGAATCATATTCGGAAGAAACTTTGGAAAATCCCTATCATTATTACTTTGTTTCAATAGACGCGACCTTGAAGAAAGCAACGGTAGCGTACTTGAAAAAGGACGGAAGCGAAGCTGTCCGCGAGACGAAAGACATTACGCTTCTCGACGGCTGGAGAAACTTTAAAACGGGCGATATAGAATGGACGAAAGACGAACTATACAGCGGTATCGATAAATATTATTATACGGTAATCGCAGGCGAGCCTGCTATAAAACAAACGATCGTACGCATTCGTCAAGATATCTTGGAAACGACCTTGGATTCCTTGATTGAAGAAAATACTCCTGCGCCCAGCATAACGGAATAATCTCAAAGAAAACAGGTAAATATACTCTAAAAAGCAACAAAATCGCAGAAAAACAAGCTGTTTTTCTGCGATTTTTCTTGAAGCATATTTTAAGCATGCAAGCTTGTGCGTTCGATTACGTCACGTTCAGTTCGTTATGGCGATGACGGTGTTTTTTTCCGGATAAATAATGATTATGTTCGTGAGTGTGTTCAACCGTGTGGGAATGGGTTGAACCATCATGCGTATGCGTGACGAGATGTTGGTGTTTGTGACTGTGCTTTTTTTGCAACGTGTCGATAACCACTATAATCGTACCCAAAACCATAATAGCCAACCCGATAAAGTATGCTAAATTTGGTTTTTCATCAAAAAAAATAAAGGATAAAAGAGTTCCAATAAAAGGAGCTATTGCGTAATAGGCGCTTGTTTTTGCCGCGCCTATAATTCTTTGCGCTTTGATATAAAAAAATATACTCAGCCCGTAGGCGATAAAACCAAGTAAAAGCGCTAACAAAAAGTATTGTAAGCCTGCAAACTTTTCTTTCAGGCATATAGCAACAATTAATGCGCCGAGCCCTGAAAATATTCCTTTGAGGAATACGACGTGATAAGTGTTTTTGTTAGATAAATTTTTAGTGCAATTATTTTCCAAACCCCAACAAAGAGTGGCTAATAATACGAGTATCGCGCCCCATGATAATTTTAAAGCGGTTACGTCGTCAAATGACAGAAGAAAACTTGAAAGAGTAATCAAAGCGATAGCAATCCACATTTTTGCGGAGACGGACTCTTTAAATACAAACAACGCAATAAGCGAAGTGCATACTATTTCAAAGTTGTTTAATAGCGACGCATTCGAAGAGGCGCTGTCAAGTAAACCAAACATAAGCAAAATAGGCGCGAATATATCTAATACGATCATACCTAAAACGTTGCCCGCGTCTTTTTTGGTTATTTTTTCATAAGATTCTTTGTCGGTATTTTTTGTCGCTAAAAAAATAATCCCGATTCCAATTCCTGCACCTAAATATAAATACGCCGCGATCATGGTCGGTTCTACGTAATTTAACAGTAATTTTGAAAGAGGTATATTAATTGCGTATAATCCTGCCGCTAATATCGCGAAAAAGATTGCTAATAGCTTTTTGTTCATATTTTATACCCTAATTTTTTTATTTAGTAAAAATAGTATAGCATAAAGCTATGGCAAGCGCAAGTATTCTATACTTAAATAATAAAAAATAGTTGACGAAATAAAGGAATACATGCTATAATCAAATCGTAGAATATTATTTTGCTTTGATGCAAATCGTCATACGTCCTTTTTTGACTATATAATTTCTATGTGCATTGTGTTTCCAAAACACAAACTTGAAAAATCTTAAAAGATATGAAGGAGGACTTTATGAAAAAAAGATTTTCATCAATACTGCTCACGGCGTTGTGCGTAGTTTTTGCTGCCATTTCATTGAGCGCGTGTGCTTTGCTTCAATTGATTTGCAATCACGAAGGATATCATACAGAGCCTGTAATAGAGAATGAAATTTCTTCGGTCGGCACACAGCCCGGAAGTTACGACGAGGTTGTTTATTGTACGAAATGCGAAAAAGAAATTTCAAGGCAAACTATTCCCGTCTATACAAATCCCCTTTCCTCTCAAACGTTCATCGTGAAAGACGGAAAAATCAGCGGTACTCTTCCCAGCGCTAATGCTGTGATAGACCTTGATGAGTATATCGTGCTTTTAGATGGCTGTACGTACGTCGTAACGGCTGACGAGGCAGGGGAAAGCGTTTTGAACAAAAACGAGCTTACCCTTGAGAGCGGGGATAATGCCTTTTATCTTAGCGTAACTGCTCCCAACGAAGAAGTCACGACCTATACGCTCGAGCTTTATCTTAAAAAGGCTTGTACCATCTACTATTATTTCGATACTTCCGTTGCAAATTATAGTCACACGGAAGTAGTGGAAGAAGGGGAATTTGCAGTTCCTTACGAGTTTAAAAAAGAGGGTTACGTAATCAATTATTGGTTGGAAAGAGTTCCCAACGGCTGGCCCAAAGATTTTGATTTTTCGCAACCCATCACCAAAGACTATCATATATCGGCGGTATGGGAAGTGGATACGAATATTCCGTACACCATCGAATATCATTTCCAAAATATTGAGAACGACGAATATACGATAGACGAAACAAGGACCTTTGTAGGCCACGGGCAAGCAGGTCAATACGTAACCCCCGAGACACCTGAAGTTGAAGGCTTTACCTTGAAGTTTTATTACGGAAACGCGGTTTATAAAATACTCGCTGACGGCTCGCTCGTAATCCCTGTTTACTACAATAGAAATTCTTACACCGTAACGCCGACTGCGACGAGCTCGGGCTATACTTATTCTTCGGCAGGATACGTAACCGGAAAGGGTACGTACCGCTACGGCGTGGAAGTAACGGTAAAGGCAACGACGAACAAGGGGTATATTTTCGACGGTTGGTTTGACGGCGACGTATTAGTTTCAAGCGACGAAGAATACACCTTTGCGCTGTCAGGCGATACGGCGCTTAGGGCAAAGTGGAGCGCACGCACGGATATTCCCTATAAAGTCGTTTACCGCTTACAAGACGCTGAAACGGACGTTTATAACGTTTGCGAAGAGGAAACCGTTGAAGGCGTAGGCACAACCGGCGAGACGGTATACGCCGAAATTAAGACTTTTACGGGATTCCATCATATAACGAGCAAAGGTCAGAAATCGGATGAAATTTCAGGCGACGGTTCTACCGAAATCCACGTATTCTACGATAGAGATACCTTCAAGATTGAAGCAACCGTTAATTCTATAACATGGGGTTCGGTAAGCGGTGCAGGCGAGCATCGCTACGGCGCGGTTAAAACGTTGACGGCAAATCCTTATAACGGATATTCGTTCGTGGGCTGGTACGTAAACGACGAGCTTGTAAGTGAAGAAATGCAACTCAGTTTCGAAGTGACAGAATCAAAAAGCTACGTTGCTAAGTTTGCAAAACGAAACGATATAAAATATACGGTGGAATATTATCTTCAAGTAATCAGCAAGAAATATCCCAACTATACGGTAGTATATCCCGCCTATGAATCTTTTACGGAAGAATATACGGGCACTACGGGCGACTACGTTGACATCAGCGATAATACTACCGCCACGCAAGCGCCTAAAGTGATAGAAGGATATAGATTTGATTCCTATAACTCAAACAATAAAGTGAGCGGATATATCAAGGGCGACGGAACGCTTGTTCTAAAGCTTTATTACGCGTTACGCACCTATAGAACGGTCGTTTCGAACAGTAACCCTTCGGCAGGTACGGTAGAAGAACTCAGCAAGTACTTCCCGAGCGGTTTAACGTTTACCTTGACTGCAACGGCAAACAACGGATATTCGTTTGTCGGCTGGTACGTCAACGACGAGATGATAAGCGCCGAGCCCGAATATGAAATCACCGTAACGGAAGCGCTCGAATACGTAGCGAAATGGGAAGCGCATGCAACTACCTATAGAGTTACTTACTATTTACAAGGCTTATTCACGGGCTCACTCCTTGAAACCAAGACCTTTGACAGTTTCGTTGGCGAAACGGTTACCGTGCCTGCGCTTGAATCTGCGATAGCGCAAGGGCTCGTACTCTTAACGGAAAACAGAAAGACGGAAGGAGTCGTGCTTCCCGACGGAGCGCTCATTCTTTACGCGTATTACGCAGACTTGTACTGTTATTATGATAGTCAAACGAAATACACCTATTTCGGCGGATATCCTCAAACGGTAAAACAAGCGGACGTTGAAATTACGGAAACGATAGACTCTCGCGGATATTATTTGGGAAGCGACGGATATTACTACGCGAAGTTAGTCGCTACGCCGAACAACGCTAACTTTACAGGCGGCGGCGCTATCAATAGCGGAGAAACCTATTATTTCAAAGTTGAGCCTATTCGTTGGAGAGAGATTAAGAATTACGTGGGAGAAAGAACGGTGATTTGCGATAGCATTATTGCTATGGAGATGTGGAATTCAAGCGCGTCGAATTATCCTTCAAGCAGCATACGTACTTGGTTAAACGGCGACTTCTACAATCTTGCGTTCAGTGATTCGCAAAAGAAATTAATCCTTACCACAAGCGTATTAAATAGTCTTCCAACCATGGGGCCGAATGCAGATGAATACGCGCCTACCGTTCAAGATAAGGTATATCTTGCGTCCTATCAAGACGTGACGATAAAGAATTACGGCTTTGCGTCTGCGACAACGGAAGATTCGGCAAGATTGCGCTCGGCGTCCGATTACGTGCGCGCAAAAGGTATTAGCGTAAACGAATACGGAAATTCTTACTGGTGGTTGCGTTCTCCTTACGGAAGTTCGATTCCGAATGCGGTAAGCGCGGTTAATCAATACGGTAAATGCGCATCGCAATATATGCACGCAAAGAACGTTGGCGTTGTTCCCGTTATCACCCTTGATATTTATTGATACGGCGATTTAACAAGCGTAAAAAATTGATATTATAAAAAGAAAGTCCTACCTTATGCGCTCTTCCCGTAAGGATTTTTTAGACATTATAAAAGGATAGCAAAATTTTGCTATCCTTTACTTTTTGCTATGCAAAACACACGACTTTCATTTGAAAGTATAGTGTGCTACACCTTACATGAAATTGTCCACGATAGAAGAATATAAAATTATAATTAACCGCTTACCAAGTTGTTGCTATATCGACAGATTTACTCCAAACACTAATAAAAGGGTGAGAATG
>JAFVRE010000063.1 GCA_017504465.1 Clostridia bacterium
CGATTGCCTTAAAGAAACACTCTTCGGTTACTTTAACGAGTTGTTTCTTTTCGGGAGATACTTCCCCGATACAAAACGTTCGAGCGGCATCGCCATGATAACCATTTTTATACGCGCACAAATCTACGCTGACGATATCTCCGTCCTTTAAAATCGTTTCTTCGTCCGGTATGCCGTGAACAACCATTTCATTGACTGATACGCAACACGAAGCGGGAAATCCGCCGTAGCCTAAGCAAGAAGGATATGCCCCGCAAGAACGGATATATCGCTCTACAAGCTCGTCTATTTCTTTCGTGCTCATACCTGCTTTTATTTTCGAGCCTACGAATAATAACGTATCGCGAACAACTTTACAGGACTCTCGCATCAAATCAATTTCTTTTTCGCTTTTTACGTGAATCATAGTTTTACTTAATCGAGTCAAGAGCTTTCACAATCAAAGCAAATACTTCTTCAGGTGTTCCCGCTCCCGCTACGTTTACAATTATTCCCTTACGGGTATAGTAATCAATCAAAGGCGCTGTTTGGTTTTCATAGACGTTTAATCTACTTTGCACCGTTTCAGGATTATCATCTTTGCGTTGATAAAGCTCTCCGCCGCATTTTTCGCAGGACGTTTTGCCGTTCAACGTAGATACGTGATAACTCTCACCGCAGTTTTTACAAACGCGACGACCACAAAGTCTTTCCATTAAAAACGAGAAATCAATATCAATATTGATTACGCAATCAACTTTGGAAAACTTTTCAAGAACTTCCGCTTGCGCGATCGTTCTGGGAAACCCGTCTAAAAGGTAACCGTTTTCGCAGTCTTTTTCAATTAAGCGGTTTTCAACGATTTTACAAGTAACTTCATCGGGAACAAGCTGACCTTTGTCTATGTAAGACTTTGCCAATACGCCAATTTCCGTCTGGTTTTTAATGTTTGCTCTGAAAATGTCGCCCGTGGATATATGCGGTAAATTATAACGGGAGGAAATACGAGTTGCCTGCGTCCCTTTTCCCGCGCCCGGTGCTCCGAGTAATATTACGTTCATAGTTACCTCTCAAACTACGATTAAGTTTTGTTTGCGTTTCGTATCCTTCGCGGATACGAAACGCCGTTATTTCTTACTTTAAGAAGCCTTTGTAGTTCTTCATCATCATTTGTGCTTGAAGTTGTTTTTCAAATTCTATTGCACAAGAAACGATAATCAAGATACCTGTCGTAGAGAATACGTTTACAAGGTCCATTGAAGCCCAAGCGAATGCAACGGAAGGCACGAATGCTACAAGCGAAAGATAAATTGCGCCGAACAACGTGATACGGTTGGAAATCTTCTTCAAGTAGTTTTCAGTCGCCTTACCGGGACGAATACCTTGAATGAAGCCACCGTTTTGTTGAATACTCTTGGAAATGTCTTCCGGATTAAATTGCATTTGCGCATAGAAGAACGAGAATCCAAAAATCAATAAACACAATACGAAGGTATAAACTACACTGCCCCAACCGGTTGCTGCCGCAGACATCCACTTCGTCCACCATTGCGTGAAGCCGTTGTTGCCGCCGTTAAACAAGCTACCGATCATTTGAGGGAAACTCAAAATTGAGAAAGAGAAGATGAGAGGCATAACGCCACCGCCCGAAATCTTAATGGGAATGTTCGAGGATTGACCACCGTACATCTTTCTACCTTTAATTTGTTTTGCGTATTGAACAGGAACTTTTCTTTCGGAAAGATCAACGTAAACAATCGCAAAGAAAATAACCACACTTACCAAAGCAAAGGCAATAAGCTCCCAAATTGCGTCGGAAGCGCTCGAACCGCTGATTTCTCCCAATTTTGCGAGAATCATTTGACCTGCGGTTGCGATAATACCCACGAAAATAATCATGGATTGTCCGTTGCCTACGCCGTAGTCGGTAATTCTTTCACCGATCCACATAACGATAAGCGCACCTGCGGTATATACAAGCGTCATGAATACGCCAGCTAACCACGCTTGATTAAAAAACAAAGACGTTTGAATGGAATCGCTGGAGTTTGCAAAGTTGACGATAATACCAACAGATTGAATAACTGCAAGAAGAATAGCTACGTATCTAGTGATTTGAGCAATCTTTTTACGTCCTTCTTCACCTTGCTTGGATAAATTTTCAAGCGCGGGAATACCTACGCTCAAAAGCTGCATGATAATGGATGCGTTGATGTAAGGGCCGATACCGAGAGCGAACAGCGTACCTTGTGCAAGCGCGCCACCGGTAATGCTACTCATCAACGTAAGGAAATCGTTTCCGCTAATTGCGCTGGAAAATTCTCCTCTATCCAAACCCGGAACGGGAATGAAACAGCCAATTCTGAAAACCAAGAGCAAAAGAAGCATCATATAGACTTTTTGTCTGATTTCCTTGACTTTAAAAGCATTAATAATTGTTTGTAACATTTTTTTCTCCGATAATGGTTTCTTGTTGGGAAGCCCCAACCCTACTGCGTAAACAATACGCAGATGGGGAGAAATAAAACGGGAACTACGGAAAATCGCTTATGTAGCAATTTCCCGTGTTACTGTCTTTCTTTAAAGGGTCTCCGCCGTTCCCTTTGCTGCTTCGATAGCAGCCTTTGCAGATGCGGAGAACTTAGCTGCTCTTACAGTCAGCGCTACGTTCAACTCGCCATCGCCAAGTACTTTGAGACCGCAATTGTTTTTTACAGCCTTTGCAAGTCCGTTTTCCATTACGAAACCGTAATCTACTACCGTACCTTCAGCAAGATCTGCAAGATCCCCAAGGTTTACGATAACGTAAACTTTCTTTGCGTTGTGGTTGAAGCCTCTCTTCGGCACACGACGTGCGATAGGCATTTGACCACCTTCAAATCCGGGACGTACGCCGCCACCGGAACGAGCCCATTGACCTTTGTGACCTTTACCGGACGTCTTTCCTAAGCCCGAACCGATACCGCGACCAAGTCTTTTGGATTCTTTTGCTGCTCCCTCTGCGGGAGAAAGAGTATCTATTCTCATAATCAAACTCCTCTTAAACGTTTTCTACTTTGACGAGGTGCTTAACCTTTTTCAACATCCCTTGAATTGCGGGGGTATCGTCAAGTTCTTTGGAAGAACGGATTTTCTTAAGACCGAGCGCTTTAATCGTGCCTTTTACAGACTCAACTTGCCCAATCGTGCTCTTTACGAGCGTTACTTTAATTTTTGCCATTGTCTTGTTCCTCCGACCTTTAGTTCATAATTTCTTCTACCGTCTTTCCGCGAAGAGCTGCTACTTGTTCAGCTGTCTTAAGATCAACGAGACCTGCAATCGCTGCTTTTACGCAGTTGCTGGGGTTCTGAGAACCGTGAGACTTCGTTCTGATGTTCTTAATACCAACTGCTTCCATAACCGCACGAACAGGACCGCCGGCGATAACACCGGTACCTTCTTCAGCGGGCATCATAAGGACGGAACCACGACCAAACTTACCAATTACTTGGTGAGGAATCGTGTTGTCAACGATGGAAACGGATACCATATTCTTCTTTGCTCTCAAAGTAGCTTTTTCGATTGCTTCAGGTACTTCTTTTGCTTTACCCGTTGCTACACCGATTTTACCTTTACC
>JAFVRE010000064.1 GCA_017504465.1 Clostridia bacterium
GAAGAAAAACAGATCAAACACAAAAGTAAAATAAATATCTTTTGAAAAAATCTTTTCATTATAACACTCCTAATATCGCCAGCAAAACCGTCCCATATTTGGTATATTCATCATTATTTCCAAAAATAGAGTCTAAATCCAATATTAGCCTAACTTTTTATTACAACTTAATACTATCACACTATAAACCAAAAGTCAAGAGTTTTTGAAAAATATGTCACGTTGACTTTAAAAAACGATGATGGAATAAATAAAACGGCTTACAACGGAGCGTTTATGCTCCACCATAGGCCGTTGCGTTGTTTGTGATTAAAATTACAAAAGTTTCATTTGTTAGTCCGTCGGCTGCACATATTTGTTTATAAAACTATAAAATTCCTGTTCTTCAAAGTAATAAAATCCAAAATTATGATAAGCCCAACCGCCACCAACATTATTTCCACCATAAGTATAATATCCTTCGCCATTCGCACCTATAATTTCATATTCTCCACTTTTATACAGAATTTTTATTGCCTTTTCGCCCGTCGATATGCCTTCTGCAGTATGAGGATACCAATGCAAATAAGATTTCAACAAGTTAAACTCATTTAAAAAATTTTCTTTTTCTTTTATCTGCAAAATTATATCTAGAGCAGGACCTACTTTATAACTTTCCTCGTTATCCTCATCAAAATCTTTAATTAAAACTATTTCTATGGTCTGAATTTCAGAAATATCTTTTAGAAACTCGTAAGAAGTTTCCTTATCCTCCATAATTTTACAAGAAGGAAAAAAAATACAACTAATTATGGTTATTATTAGCAAAAATTTTTTCATATTAATTTCTCCTTAAACATTCTAAGTAAATACGAATTACAACTTAATCCTATCACACTATAAAACGAAAGTCAAGGGTTTAAAAAATAAAAATGTCACGTTGAATTAAAAAAAACGATGATTGAATAAGCCCGTTATGTTTATTTACCGCTAAAAAGTTTCCAAAACGCACTCGGCGCAGGCGCAGAGATGGTAATTTCTTCGCCCGAAACGGGATGCTCGAAAACGAGTTTTGACGCGTGCAAACCAAGTCGTCCAAGCGGATCTTTGGTAAACCCGTACTTATCGTCGCCAACGATCGGATGTCCGATATCCCCAAGCTGAACGCGGATCTGATTTTTCCGCCCCGTCATAATCTCCACGGCAAGCAAGGAATACCCTTCGCTCTCACGGATCACTCTATATTCAGTAATCGCCTTTTGTCCCGACGGATCTTTGGTCACGTACATAAGGTTGTTCTTATTCTCTTTGAGATACCCTTCGAGCCTTGCCTGTTTTTCTTCAAACTTCCCTTCCGCGAGCGCGATATACTCCCGCGTCTTCACGCGCTCGTTCCAATGCAAACGGAGCATGGAATGAACTTTCGGATTTTTCGCAAACACGAGCACGCCCGACGTTTCCTTATCAATACGGTGCAACACGAACGGTCTTGCCGACTTATCAACGGACTGCAAATAGCTCGTCACAAGCCCGTACGCGCAATCGCGTTCTTTATCACTCTCCACAGACAAAAGCCCGACCGGTTTATCAACGGCGATAAAATCGGCGTCTTCGTAAATAATTTTCAAATCTCTCGGCACTCTCGGTCTTTGGGTAGGGGTTGCCCGTCTAGCCTTCGCCTTTGCGAGCTCCGCTTTCAAGGGCGTTTTAGAAATCTTCACTTCGTCGTCTTTGGCAAGCGGAAAATCAAACTGCGAAGTTACCGTCCCGTTGACGAGCACTTGCGCGTTGGAAAGCAAAGTCTTGACGTTATTTCTCGAAGTATTGCATTTTCTAAGCAAAAACTCAAGCAACGTATCGCTTCTATTCACCTTATATTCCGCGGTATAAACGATTTTTTGCGCAGCGAAATCCCCTCTTCCCAAAGAGCTGTTTGCGCGCGCTTGACGGTTCGTCCCTTTCTGCGAAGTCCGCTCGTATTTTCTATTCTCTCTCATCGCCTATACAATCCTTCTTTTCTCTGTTTATCCATATTATACTACTTTCTCCGCCGACTGTCAAGCTCTTTTTTGCAAACTCCTATAAGACAAAACGCGGACGTCAAACCGTCCGCGCTCATTCATCGTGCGCTACTTTTTCAAATTTTCTTTATACACCTCTTTTGCGATTTTTATAAATTCGCTCATCGCTCTTGAAACGTAACGGTTTTTCTTGTAGCCTATTTGCATCGTTCTATAAACGGAATGTCCGCTTAATTTATAAAATACTACGCCTTGCTCCTTTGACGACTTGACGACCATATCCGATACGAAAATAACTCCAAGCCCTGCGCAAGCCATATTATAAGAAGTGATAAGCTGATCAAGATTAATTACAACGTTTTTAGGGGTAAAACCTTCTTCTTCAAACAATTGCTTTGCGCGCCTATACGTATCGTTCCCCTTTTTCAATAAAATAAAGGGTTCTTTCTTAAATCGCGAAAGTGAAATTTTAGGAAAGTTTTCTTCCAAATGCCTTCCCGCTATTACGTCTTGAACGGATAACTGATACTCCTTTAACCCTTCGTTTATTTTAAAATTAATGGGAACAGCCAAAAGCAAAGTCTCGCTAAAAAGCGGTTCGAAATCGAACAAATTTCCGTTAAAGTCATGCGCTATTAAAAGATCCACCGACTCGTTCAAAATTTGCAAGCGCAAGTCGGGCGAATTTGACTCGATAAGCTCAATTTCAATACCGGGATATCTTTTGGAATATTCCAATATAATTTTCGGCATTATGAAAGAAGACACAAAATTTTCGCCGCATATGGAAAGATGTCCATATTTCAATTTCCCTATATCCGACAGTTTGGTTAGCGTTTCCTCGTTAATTCGGTTAATTTTTTCAATACTCTCTATATAGATAAGCCCCTCTTGCGTAACCGATATCGGCGAAGTTGAACGATCGAAAATTGAAAAACCAAGTCTATCTTCCGCCTTTTTGATAGACGCGGAAAGCGCAGGCTGCGAAACGTATAAGTTTTTTGCAGCGCTTGAAAAACTGCGTTCTTTGTAAACCTCGTAAATATATTTGTTTTCCGTCATAATAAACGCCCTTCCGTAAAATAATCGTTAATATATAGTATCATTATACCACCTCATCAAAATAAAAGCAACAAATTGAGCAATCCTTATAAAGAAAATTTATAAAGGTTATACAATTATATGTATTTGATTATAGTTGCCATCTAAAAAAAAGTATGCTACAATAAACTTATAAAACAAACAGGGAGCTACACCGCTCTAATTTTATAAGGAGATTTATTATGAAAAAGTTTTTCTCATCACTCTTATCGGTAATTCTTGGCGTATGCACAATATCCATGGCGGCTTGCGCAGAAAAGAAAAGTGTTTACCTTTTAAGTTTAAGCGATAGCGTTATGAACGAATTTATTGCCGACAATAAAATAGACGACAAATACGACGTTTACGGAAAACAGGAAATCACGAACGCGCAATATAATTTCATCGACGCAGCTAATCCCGTAAAGACGATAGGCGTCAGTGCAACTTATATCGTTTCAAACACGTTAAGCGAAGACCAAGTTTACAATATAACCAAAGCCTTATGGGAATCTAAGGGTTCTATCGGCCACAGCGTTGAAAGCACGATGGATATCAATAAGGCAATCGACACGATCGGAAACGTTCCCATTCATCCGGGCGCGGCAAAATATTACAAGGAACAAGGCATTACGGTTGCAGACGAGAGAATCGCGACCAACGTCGGTACGGCCATTGAATCAAACGTAAGAATCAGAACGGGCGGAACAGGCGGCACTTACTTTGCTTTTACAAACGGTTTACAAACCCCGCTCGCTCAAAAATCCGGTTATCAATTCACCGTTTTAACTTCAGGCGGTTCGGTAGAAAGCCTTAAAAAGATTAACGATGACTGCAAAATGGCAATCGTTCAAAACGACACGATGGTAAACGCATACAACGGTTTGACCTCTAATTTCTCAACAGGCGCTATCACGAACTTCTCGGTAATCGGCGAAGTTTATTCGGAAGTTATGCAAATAGTAACAAACGATTCCAACGTTAAAACGCTCGCCGACCTTAAAGGCTCGAAGAAGGTAGTTTCCATCGGCGCCGTCGGTTCAGGTGTTGAAGCCAACGCCGTTGCCCTTTTGAGAAAGTACGGTATTGATATTCAACAAGGCTCGAACGGTAAATATACTTCCTCGGATATTATTATTGAAAACCTTTCGGTTGCAGACTCCGCCGACGGAATGAAAGACGAAGTTATCGACGTATTCTTCTTCACTTCAGGCGCTCCGGCTACGTCTATTACCGAGCTCGCGCTTGCTTTAAATTAACAATCTTAAACTTTAAAAATAAAAAACCACAACGGAAATTTTTCCGTTGTAGTTTTTAGTACGGGGGGTAGCCTTTATGGAAAACACACTTAACAACAATCCCAACACGGCGGAAACAGCCGAAGAATTGATGAAAAAATTTGATAAAAACAGTAAAAGCCGTAATTTTACAGGCGCTTATAAAATCGGATACAAGGTATTATTTATAATTTTCGCCTTATACGTTTTATCCACGGCGCTCATCTTTAAAAGATTAACAACTTATACAAAGCTTCCGCTCTTCTTAGGTTTAGCGCTATTTATCGGCTACGTAAAGTATCCGGCATGCGAAAAGGACGCCTTAAAAGAAAATTATGTTCCTTGGTATGACGTACTTCTCGCAACGCTATCGTTAGGCTCCTGCTTATATTACGTATTTACGCAAGACGCCATAATCTATTCAGGCGGTATTATAAATACCGTTGACGTTATCGTAGGCGTTATCGGCATTTTAACAATCATTGAGCTTTGTAGAAGAGCCGTAGGTATTCCCCTGCTCGTTGTCGTAGGATTGTTTATCACGTACGCTTTTATTTGGTTTATGAAAAAGCCCGAAACGGCGTTTAGAAACCTGATATACGGCCTTTTTTACAACGTGGAAAACGGAGTTTTATCTACGCCCATTTCGGTATGTTGCAGTTTCATTGTAATATTCATAATCTTCGGCGCATTCTTAGAAAAAACAGGCATCGGAAATTTCTTCGTCGATTTAGCCAACTCGTTAGTAGGCGCCTCAGCAGGCGGCCCGGCAAAAGTAGCCGTTATCTCTTCCGCGTTAGAAGGTATGTACTCAGGCTCGTCGGTAGCAAATACCGTAGGTTCCGGCTCGATTACCATACCGGTAATGAAAAGCGCAGGTTACAAACCTGAATTTGCGGCGGCGGTAGAAGCAGCGGCGTCAACAGGCGGACAAATTATGCCCCCTATTATGGGCGCGGCAGCCTTTTTAATGAGTCAAATTACAACCGTCCCCTACGCCACCATCATAACTTGCGCCATATTGCCTGCAATCTTATATTTTAGCGGAATATTTATCATGGTCCACTTAGAAGCCAAAAAAACCGGCTTAAAAGGATTACCCAAAGAAGCAATCCCCAACTTCTTTAAATTGATACTTAAAAAAGGTTACTTATTAATCCCCATCATAGCGCTTATAATTTGCATGAACGATTTTACCCCCGCTATGTCGGCGTGTTTTGCTATTCTTTTCGCAATGTGCGTAAGTTTTATCGATCCTGACCTAATCGATAATTTACTTTCTAAAAAGAAGTCTCTAATCAAAAAAACCTTATTGAGTTTTATTCTTGCAATTATTCCGATAGCAGCGTATTTCATTTCCTCGGTGATAATCAGCTCTCAAACAACTTCAAGATCTCTGGCAGTCGCTATTTCAACAGCGGTTATCTGTTCCGTATTTAATAAAAACGACTCCTCTCCGCTTAAAGTAAAACTGGTCGGTGAAGCTTTATACAGCGGAACGAACAACGCAATCGGCGTAATCGTGGCGTGCGCAATGGCGGGTATTGTTTCGGGCGTCGTTCAAATGACGGGGCTCGGTTCGACTCTCGTAACGATTATCGTTCCAATTGCCCAAAAATCACTTATCGTCGCTCTCTTTTTAACAATGATTTGCTGTATCGTCTTAGGAATGGGCGTTCCAACGACTGCAAACTACGTCATCATGGCAACGATTATGGCTCCCATTCTTACCAAAGCGGGCATTGAAGTTCCCCTTGCGGCGCATATGTTCGTGTTCTATTTCGGCATAGTGGCGGATATAACGCCGCCCGTCGCCCTTGCCGCATACGCAGGCTCGGCGATTGCAAAATCCAACCCGTTAAAAACGAGTATAACCGCCACCAAGTTAGCAATAGCCGCTTTTATCGTTCCCTACGTATTTGCGCTGAATCCGTCGATGTTGCTTATAGACGCCGTTTGGTACGAGGCAGTTTTAACGGTAATTACGTCGATAATAGGTATGTACGGTGTATCATTAGGGTTGCAAGGCTTTACTTTTGGAAAAATAAACCTTCCTTTAAGAATCTTAAGCGCTATAGGCGGCTTACTGTTGATCATCCCGGGTTTGGTTACCGACTCAATAGGTATTTTAATCATTGGCGGCGTATTAGCCTATCAATATTTCTTCGTTTACAAAAAGAAAGACTCGCAAATTTCATAACGTTAAACCACGCGATATCGCGTGGTTTTTCTTTTTTCTCAAAAGGCGCGGATGTCCAACCATCCGCGCCATAAAAATTTCTTACCGCCTCAAATATGTCGCCTAAAAAAACTCAAACTTCGGTATCTTCCGCATACGCCCTTAAATAATCGCTCAAAGTCGCGTAATATTCCCCAAGATAATTCCGTGCAATCGTATCTAGTCTAAACGCCTCGAATCTCTCCGCGCCGTCGGTGTACGCCGTCATATAATAATCCCGCACAATGACGTAACGCTGCTCGTAAGAGAGCGCGTAATTGACAATATACGGCGCGTCGTCCACCGAAGTATCATTCCCCCTGCAAGTATATTGCAGATAGAAAATCAAACTGTTTCTAAGCCGTTCCACTTCCGTCTGATAGTCAGCGTCCAGCCTTTCGCAAGCCTGCTCGTAGAGCATAGAACGCGACGTACCGCTTTTTAAAAAACGGAAATACTCCTTTTCCTTCGCCTTTTCCAGCTTTGCGGTGAGCTCGTCCTTTTCCGCCTGCACCAGCCGAATTTCCTGAAGCTGCGTTTCGGTAAGAGCCGCAAACTGCTCTTGCGTATAAGAGATGATATCTATTTTCATTTCACACCCCCAACTCGTCGTACTCAACGGTCATTTTTCGTATCACGCACCCTTTTTGCAGAACAAACTCAAAGAAAAACTCCCTACCCTTAAGCCCGACGAGCTCACGTTCACAGCCAATCGCGTCCGAGCCGTTGAAATTCAGTCCGCCGTTCTTGCTAATAACTACCGGTTGCCCAAGCTCAAAGGAAAGGGTACGCGTACCCGACCTGCCTTTAACCGTCACGCTACAGTTTCCAACCCCCTCTAACGCAATATACCTGACCGCCTTTTCTTCTTTAGAACCAAAATCACAGCGCTCCACCTGAAAAAGATACTGTTCCCCCTTGGGCAAATCCCCCGCTCTATCCAGATAGGAATACACGTAATCGCAGGAAAATAACGCTTTCCCGCCCGACTGATTTAAGCCGTAAAGAATAAAATACTCCCCGCCGTTATTTTCATCTTCCAAATCCACGCAAACGCTGCGTTTCTTTCCTGTAGAATCGACGTAATACAAGAAATACCTATTCCCTACACACGCCGCGCACGCGGTCAAGGTAGAATCTTTGATAGGCAAATATTTAAACTGTTTAATCTTCGAGCACTTTTTCCCGTCAAGCACGAAAATCCCTTCATGACTCGCAAACACAAGCTTATTCTCATAAACACACACCGTTCTTGGAATGATACGCTCGCCGTTGTAAGGGATATCGATAAGCTTAAACTCACTTCCTTCCCCGTCCGCCGTCAGCCTTGCGATTCCGTACTGAAAGAAGACGTAAATACACTCTCCAAGACTCTCAATCCAAACGATTTCCCCTCTCTCGTCTTCAAAAGAAATTTCCCCGCCGCCGTTCAAGGACTTTTCAAAATTCCCCACGTCCATAGGCTTGCTGTATTTCAAGGTATTCTTATCCGCAACAAACAATCTCTCGTGGAACAAACACGCCCCCGTCAAACTACCGCTTAAAATGTTTGTAACCTTATTTGTAAAATCATAAAAAAACAACTGATCGGTACAACAAAAAATCATTTTTACCGTACCGTCGGGATAAACGTACGAAAGCGTTTTGAGCAACGTTTGGGGCATAGCGAGATGCCTTTTCACCTGCCCGTCTATATCATAGACGAAAATACGGTTAATCCCCGTCTGCGCGCCAACAGTTCTCTTAATCAGCCCGTCATTTGTTCTCATCTTGGTTGTAAACACGATTTTAGGATGCCCGTACATCGTGCTCCCCGGCCCTATTACTTTTTCGTCGTCGCTTTCAAGATAATAGGCTTTCGCGCCGAACCCGGAGCGCAGCGCCCCCTTTTCAAAATCACAATTTCTCGCGGCTGTCGCCAGCAAAACCCCTTCGCGATGCGGCTGAATATCCACCGCGCAGAACCTGTCGTACACCGCAACTTTCCCCGCGCGTTTTATCAACCTTTTCCCAAGCGTTTTCATTATATCCACCGCCTTTCCTTGATAGATTTAGACGGTCTTGCCCGATACGCGCTCGTAATTTCCGTCCTATACTTTTTATCCCAAGCTTCCGCTTCCGCATACAAGCCGTTCATAAAACAATACTCCGCCGCGAGCCCAAGCGCCATCAAATTCGCCGACACCCCGATCAAGAAATCGGACTCTCCGTCAATATCCTTAATCGCAGGCGTATAGGCGTATTTTACGACCGCTCTCCCCGCCTCAATCTGCATATACTCCGAAAAGATCCTATGCGGAATTTTCTCCCCATTCTCTCTTGCAACGGAAGAAATCCTAACCGCCGCCCTTGACAAATCCTTATAATACAGCCTACCCGAATCGACGTCTAACGTTTCTTCACAAAACAGCGGAAAATAATCGAGCGCAAGCTCGTGCTCAACCAAATTAAACGCCCTTAAAAGATTTGCAGTTTCCACTTCTCCAACGCTGGCGTCCCCACCGAGAAACGCCTTGACGTCGCTTGAAATCCCAAGTAATTCCGAAGCCAAAATAACCACTTCTTTTACCGTCATTTGATACCTCCTTACCTTTTATAAATCCCCCCCCATCTCACCCCGCGCCTTTAAAACCGCCCATACGGCGTCCTAACCCCGCCTATCCGCGCGCCCCTTATAAACTATGAAATTTAGATAACGCTTACTTTACCAAAATCTTACGCTTCGATAATACCGCTAAGCATACCTTGACCGCAAGGACGGTCGCAAAGCAATTCCGCATACTTAACGAGCGTAGCCGCAAACACAGGCGTACCGGGCACCTGTTTAAGCACCTTACCGTCCTCGCCTTCAAGCCATTGCCAATCGCAAAGCTGATGCAACTTAAAGTCCTTGCTGTTGAGCAAATACATCGTTCCTTCCGGGCAGAATCTATCGGCAACAACGGGAATACCGTTAAAGCTCATAGCCTTATATCCGCCTTTGATTTCAACCATTTGCACGTTGACGGAAGTATCCTTGAAATGCTTTGCAAGCGCTCTCTTAACTCCCCAAGAACAAACGATAAAGTCAATCTTACTTCCCGACGCTTCTTCAATTTCATCGATTGCCGTTTGCACTGTCAATTCGTCGATCGCGCCAACCTCGTTCATCATATAGGGCTTAAGCCAATTTTTACCCGCTCTGGAATTGCCGTAAATGTCCGCGTCCGAGAAAATGGCTTTAAGACCGGTAATTTCGTTGTCTTTCGAGCCTTGAACGTAGATAGAATATCCGCTCGCAATCGCGTCCGTGGGAATGGTCGCGCCGCCCAAAGTAATCTTCTTCGCAGCTCTATCGATGGAAACTACTTTACGTCCGGACGCCGCTTGCACAATCGCGCCGCTCTTATCGTAAACGTCCACAATAATCCCTTCCGCAATCGCCTTAACGCTGTCGAGGGTAAGGACGTTATTCGCATACGCGGACACCGTACCAAGCTTACCGCTGCCGTCGCCGTACAACATTCTGCCAAGGTTATAAGACGCGCTCTTGATTAAGGAATTCATTTCCTCGTTAAGCAAATTCACAAACGCGCCGTCGCCGTTGGAAGCGCGAAGCGCCTTATCGGAAATTTCAATCGTACCGTATAAATTTTTAAGCGGTAACACGAACTGCGCGTAATTCCCGTCGGACGCCGCAGGAAGCGCACCCGCTTCCGTCCCCGCATTCACACCGCCGTTTACGCCGTAGCGCACGACGCGTCTAACGTCCTTTCCCACAACGTCGCTGGTAGATTTTTCAATTTGCGCAAGAAAAGGATTTGCCTCGATATTTAACGCGTCCACTACCGCGTCAAGATAAAAACTTTTTAAAGCACTGTCTGCCGTTGTAACTGTAATCATATAATAATTCTCCTTTATCAACTATATTTTTATTTTTTAATGGAATCCGCCGTCAATCCCGCCTACGACGCCCAAACTCCGCTCACTTCCCCGTTTGAAAAAATCTCAAAGCCATATTCCCTGCTTCAGAAACGGAACGCGCCTTTGAAGGCGGAGTCGCCACCGTTCCCACACCGCCGCGAACAAGGGGTACGCCCACCTTTTTCAAAGAAGAAAGGTACTCCCCGACGATTTTAATCCGCACCCCTTCGTTGCTGTTCGCCATGCGATAAATCTCGTCGTCGGAAAGCTTCAAAACGACACTCTCCACACTCGGTGCAACGACCGTATCGCTCAGCTTTTCCCCGTCCGAAAAAGCCGACTCGCCGTATCCTTGCGGTTTGCTTTGGTTTTCAGCCGTAGTTCTCACGTCGGAGTTACGCCCTATCCCAACCAACCTTTCGCCGTCCTCGACCTTTTCATCGAGTTGGACGGCATTTTTCAAATCTTCCTTTTGGGAATTCTCCCCGATATCGCTCTGTGAAAGCTTTTCCGCCCCCAACTCCACGTTATCGTCCTCTTCCCCTTGCGCCTTTTGTTTGGAAGATTTTGTTTGCGCTTCCTGAATTTCCTGAACTTCCGCTTGCTTGAAATCCTGCGCCACTTGTATTTTTCTCTCAAGCTCTTTCAAGCGTTGGCTTCGTCTTGTAAACTCCGCTTCTAACGCCCCGTAAGCTCTTGCAAGGGCGTTAACGTCCTTAAACTTCTTAAAAACCGTCGAGCCTAATTCCTCTCCGCCGTTATTCTGCGATACCGCAGCTTGCTCCGTTTCCTCGTTTTGAACAAAAACGTTCTCCTTATTTTCCATACTCTATTTCTCTCCTTTTATTATCCTAATTTTAATGCTTGCCCTTACAGCAACTCCTTATGTTTGCGAATATGCTCTACAAATCTCTTTTTTACCTCTCCCCACTGCTGCGTGTTTTTCACCCCTTCGGAAAGCAAAAATCTCGTATGCTCGGTAATATGCACAGCATGATCGTCATACTCGTCCACCTCGACGTCCGTTTGTTTTATCGCGATATTTTCCTCGGTCGCTTTCGCGCAGTGCAAGGAAGAAATATCCTTTGCGTTTTCATATCCGCCGAACCCAAACGCTTCCAAAATACGTTCCTTGTTTTCCTTGGACACCTTTCCGTCGTCGTCCATAAGCAACCCCGCTTGAAGCAATTTAAGCAACACCTCTCGCTTGCTGTCCGACGTTTCCAACTCCTCAAACTCAAAGCTAACGTCCGTTTCAGGCACTTCGCTCGCGTTGAAGTAATGCACGCAAACCTTGCCGTTCTCTCCCGAAAGGCTCATCAATCTCGCATTCCCCGCAAACTGACGGTACAAACGCAAAGTTCTCGCCGCAATTTCTTTAATAACCAGCTTCAAACTCTCCATCGTTGCCGACAACCTCGAATCGTCCTGCGATAAGAGCAACTGCAACCCCGTCGCGCTCGTAACTCTCACAGGCGTAGAGTTTTGCGAAAGATCGCTCACGCCGCTGACCAACGAAAATTCCTTCTCGAGCCACTCCTCTTCCTTTGCAAATTCAGCAGGGAAACTGCCGCAATCCAGCGCTTCAGGCGCTTTTGCCCCCTGTCTGTAAACGACGATTTTTCCAGGCGCAAGTCCTTCCTCTTCCAACGCGTCGATATCCACCGAACCGTCCTCAACGGCAAACACCCCCGCAGCAATACGGCTCAAAAACTCATGTTTTCTGTTGCGAACGGCGTTATACGCTCTCTGCACGGGGATTAAGCGGTCCACAATACTGCTTGCAAAGAACGCCCCGGGCAAGCGCATACAATCCTGCTTCACAAAGGGAAATCCCCTTTCCTCTCTCTTATCGCAAAGGTAGGGTAAATCCCCCTCGTACAAGAGCTCTCCGCCCGCAACGATCTCCAATCTCCCCAAAGGAAAATCGGCATTCGGACGGGTATATCTTTCGAGCAACAACACGCAATTTAAAGCGTTGGTTTTGCTTATTCCGCCCATGACGAAATTTTTACCCGACGTCGGCTCGCTGTAAGCGCAAACGGAACTCGAAGACAAATCTTCCGCCTGAACGCTCACGCCAAATTTTTCAAGCACGTACCCCACGCCAACCGCTTGGGCATGGATAAGGCTTCCAACCTCTTCCAACCCCTCTACGTCCAAGCGGTCGGGAAAAATCTCAAACGGCGGCGCAACGGTAATTTCCACTTCCCCTTCGTAAACGGGCAACCCTTGCTCGTCAATTCCAACTTGCCTACCGCCCTTATCATTCCAAAGCGTCTTATAGAACGCCGTTCCGCACACTTCCGACCAAACGGTCCCTTTCGCATAAATGCCTTCCAAATCAATACAGTCGTTGACGTACCGCAAAATCCCCGAAGCGAGCTTTGCAGTTTTCACGTCCCCGTCCTCGTCGGAAAACGCCCGAACCTTCAAATTCGGCTTTCTTTTCAAAAGCTTCGCCACTCTTGCGTCAATCAACGGCGCGATATGATTAAACACTCTTCTCGTCTGCCAATAAAATCTCTTTTCTTCCTCGACAATCTCCCCAAACGGTGAAACGTCGCAATACTGATTCCCGCTGACGAAATTCATATTCAGCACCCAACCGTTCTCAATACTCCTTCTCGCCTCCCTTCTTCTCTCGAAATCACTTACAACCTCTTGAACCACCTTTTTGCGCCTCAACTCTTCCTTTTTGTTTTCGTCCTCATACGCACGTTTTTCCATAACCCCTCCTTACGTTTTCTCCGCCTTTATTTATTTTTCTTTGCGGTACTCTTCCCCGCGCTTTTCTTAGTTTTTTTCCCGCTCGTTTTCCCACTCGTCTTACTTTTTAGCGCCGCGCTCTTCACACTCTTTATCGCAATCCTTTTTTCTTGATTGTTCTCAGGCTCCGCTTGTGTTTGATTTTCGGCAACGGCAGTATTCTTGCTTTTCAGCTCGGCAAGCAGCCTATCTCTTTCGCTTTCCAACTCCTCGTCCGACATCTTAGAAAAATCGACGACGGAATCGGCAAGCAAAATCTGCACCGCCTTCAAATCAGGCGGTATATCCTTTTTGGTTTCCTTGCGCTTCATCAGCTTCATCTGTCCGTCCACCTCGGCATATTCCTCGGTAACTTCCTCAACGGAATACCCAACGGCAACCTTAAGAAGCGCCTCGTCCAAAGCTTCTTTCCCCTTTTTCTTACTCCTTTTCAATCCCCTTATAACCTCCTTACAATATTCTGTCATTGCGAGCGTAGCGCGGCAATCTTTCGCATGAATTGAACACCCAGCCTTCATGAATAGCAAGGCAATCCTTGCGTTTCGGTAAATTTTTAAAATACTTCCATAATGCAAACACCGTTTGCAATTCATCGACAAGAGCAGAACCCTTGTTAAAACTCCCCGCGTTCACGATTGCGCAAAGCGCGCCATCTGCGTTCCTTATCCCTTTGAATAACCGACTTTTCCGCCGCGACCGCCGCCTTTTTCGGCCGACTCATCAAATAATATCTCATGGCGTCCAAGCAATGATCGTCCGTCTTTTTCGGCACGTCGCCCGAGCCCCAAAAATACCCTTTCAGCTCTCGGATCAAATTGACGCAACCGCTAAAAACGTACAAATTCGGCAACCCGTTTTTTTGATTCAGATAACTTTTCACCCTTGCAATTCCGGCGAACAAATCCTTATCGACGTCGGGATTGACCAAGATATCCCTTTCATAAAACAACTCGCAAACGCTCTTTGAAGAGGCAAGCGTCCTTTGCTTTGCGGCACTGTCGATCAAAGCGGTAATCCGTCCCCGCCCGTCCGAATGCCAGTCCAGCTTTTTTGAAATCTCCTTGATGGCGTCCGCGTGAAAATCCACGTCCTTTCCGGCTGCAAAATGCTCGGCAATAACGTACACGTTATCGTCGAAATCAACGGCAAACCACAGCGCCGCCAAGGGATTGTTCAAGCCGGGGTCAATGGAAATCTTATCCTGCCAGTCCTTAGGAATGGAAAAGGGCTCGATAACGTGTACCCGCTCGTCAAATTCCGGATACACGAGCCCTTCCGCGCTTGCAAACTTTCCGTATCTACGGCTTTGCAGCTCCGCCCCGTCCAATCCCGCTTCCAGCCTTTTCACCTCGCGCTCGGATAGATAGGGATTGTCGCTCCACTCCATAAACTCATACCAAATCTCTTCGTCGTTATACTTATTTAGGAAGATATCGGTATAGGCAAAAGTCAAGCCTTTAAGCGGCGTCATCGTGCCAAAGATATCTCCCTGTTTATCCATAACACGCATACGGCACTCGGTATAAATATCCTTGGGCGGTTCTTCGTCAAACCACACGAAATCCAAGGACGCGCCCTGAAATTTCTCCCTGCCCTGATCACAGCTTTTAAACCCGATCACGCTCACTCCGCCAAACACGTTTTTCACGCGGATAAGATCAATCACCCCCACTTCAGGCGCGTCTTTTCTACCGGACAGCATAACGATTTCTTCAATCCAATCCCTGCGCAAATACTGCAAAATTTTCTTTTGCGCAACGTCGCGCTGCACCTGCGAAGACAAGGACACCACCCACCCCACGACGTTTTTGCGGTTTTCCCGATAAGGATGAATCCCACGCGCCATATACACGCACTCGACCGCCCCGCACTCCGTTTTCCCCGAGCGGTTTCCGCCGAACACCCAGCGGTTACGCTTTTGACACTTATGAAAGGCAAGCTGTTTTAAATGCTTCTTTTCCCCCGAATTATATAAGGCAAGCCAATCCTCGTGCCTTCGCCGTTTGAGCTCCCCCTCAATTTTCACGATTTTTTCGACGATATCTCTCATAAATCCACCTAAACTCCCTGAAATCCCCACGCAAAACCTATTATAATATGCAGTATGAAACAGTTTATCATATCCGTCCTATTGACGATTTTCACTCTATATCTTCCACAAACCCCGCGAACGCCAAACCTGACGGTAAGCGCGGAAAGCAGTCCAACGTACGCCTGCATACTAACGGAAAACGTATATTTATACGCGTCGTCCAACGAACGCAGCGGACTTTTCCTGCTCCCCAAAACGTACTACGTCAAAGCGTTATCCATAGGCACGGAATACACGAAAGTACAATACCAAACGGACAGCGACGCTCTCCGCGCAATCACAGGCTACTGCAAAACATCTCAGCTCACCTTCGTGGACTATATCCCGAAAAGCCCTTACTTTTCCACCTTTTTCAACGTCACGTACAAAATCGCAGACACCGACAAAAGCTACCCGTTTTTAACGGAAATCACAATCGAATGCGCCTACTACGGCGAATACCCAATCGGATCGGAAACGTACTGTTACGTCCTTCGTGAAGACGGCTTCGGCTACGTGCCCAAACCCGACGATTTAGTGATTGTGGAAAACACTGAATATTCGGACAGACAAACGCAAATGAACGACAAAACAGAAAATCAACCAAGCGTAGAGGACTCTCAATCGCTACCCCCGTCGCAAATTGCAACCATTTTGGTGTTATGCCTGCTCGCTCCCATACTCGCGTCCCTAATTTTACGCACCAACAAGCGCACTCCCCCGCTTGAAGACGATTAATTTAATCGCGTTGCAAAAAAATTAAGCAACAATCTTTTGCTAAGCATTCATCATATTCATAACAGCGCGCTCTTTGGGCGCGTTGATTATTTTCTTTTTAGAATTTAAAAATCGATAAACCATCTTCAAAAACTCAAACTGCAAATATTCCTTTTCAAAGACCTCTTTGGTAATCCCAATTCGATTAATTTCCGCTATCATTTTTTTAAGTACGCGCGCTTGCTTTCTATAATAACTTCGCTCGCTCCAATGATATTTTTCAATCAACTCCTTCGCGCCGTCAGCTTTTACGTTTTCATTTTTTGCGCGGCTTATTTTCCCAAAATACCGAATTGACAAAAGCAGGTATTCTTCCTCGGAGAGTTTGTCAAAAAGACAATCGAGCTCTCTCTTTAATCCTGCCAATTTTTGTTTTTTCAAAATTTCCTCCGCGATATATTCAACGAGCTCACACGGATCCCCGCGATAACGGTAAGACAACACCGCCTTATTCTCTATATGCTGAGAATACGCCTCCTCCAACATTTTTAACTTTGGATACGTATATAAAATCGCCTTTACACAATTCTCCATAAAAAAATCACCTCCTTTTGCAAAAGCTGTTTTTAAAATTTAAATTTCCCTTGCCCACGTCACAGCGAACGTTTTTTACCGTCATTGCGAGCGTAGCGCGCCAATCCCCTCGTCCACGATCAGGCAACACTTTATCTCTCAGCGAAAGATAGAAACTCTGAGATCAAACGGTCGCCGTTTGTTCGACAATACCATTATGCCATAGAATTTCCGTTTGTAAAGTCCAACCTGCCACTTTTTTGAACATTTGTTCGGATTTTTTTTCGATTATACAGTTCAAACCCTGACAAACGTATGCCACTTTTAATAAAAGCTTATTGTTATTTCTTATAGGTATTGCACGTTTAGAAAAATGCGAATGAAAGGCAAAAAATCCCCAAGAAAAATTAGAAACGACAAAAAAATACCGAGCGAGAAAGTTCTCGCTCGGTATTTCTACTATACAATATTTTTATGTCTATATTTAAAATAATCGATTACAAAATATCTTCAACCCTTAAGCCTTGTCAAAATCGGCTTTTTTTGCTCCCCACTTCACAGGGCGATGGTTAGGATTCCAGCTCTCCTTTCCAAACAAAGGCTGAATCCACCCCTTCGGGCGCTTAGTAGCTTCCGCATAAATCGTTAATTTAGGACAATTTTCAAATACAAAGCATTTGATATCCGTAATCGTTTTAGGCAACCATACTGTCTTCAACTGGCTGCAACCGTAAAAAGCGCAATTCCAAATTTCTTTTACCGAATCGGGTATAATCACCTTTTTTAAGTTTCCGCAATTCATGAACGCACCGCGATCAATCTTGGACACCGATTTACCTATCACTACGCGCTCCAAACTCCTACACCCCTCGAACGCATTGTAACCAATCATTTCCACTGAATCAGGAATCACTACACTCGTCAAATTATTATGTAGTTTGAACGCATTTTTTCCTATAGTCGTGATACCCTCGGGGATTACGACCTGAGAAACTTCACCGATATATTTAATAAGCTCGCCGCTCTCAACTTCGAATCCCTGTTTTTTCAGTTCTTCAATACTCTCTCGCTCTTCTTGCAAGCTTTTTTCCTCAGCGCGCTGCGCTTCCGTCTTTTTCCACTCGACGCCTTTTGATCCATACCACCAAGTGTTAGACCAAGCAGAAGGTTTGCCCCATAAATCGACGTAAATAACCGCTGAAGCGCACGAATTAAACACAGACTTCCCAATTGAAGTAACCGAACTGGGTATCGTCACGTTCTTCAAAGCATTACAATCAGAAAACGCATACTCTTCAATCGAAGTAACCGATTTCGGTATTTCCACACTCGTTAAGCTCTTACAACCACTAAACGCAAAACTCCCAATCGAAGTAACCGAACTGGGTATCGTCACGCTCGTTAAGCTCTTACAACCGCAAAACGTTCCACGTTCAATCTTTTTTATCGAAGTGGGTATTTCCACGCTCGTTAAACTGCTGCAACCACAAAAGGCATATTTTTTAATTTCCCTAACGGTCTTTGGGATTACCAATTCTGTTACAAGCTCATTATTTATATACAAATTTCCTTCATAAGATAAAGGATTTGAAGAAAAATCGAAAAAATCGATCTTATACCAAGCCGCTATATCTGTGATATATACGCTTTTCAAGTTGAAACAACTACTGAAGGCATTATCTCCAATCGAAATTACGGAATTCGGTATCGTCACACTCGCCAAGCCACTGAAACCAGAAAACGCATATTTTTTAATTTCAGTAACAGTATTTGGAATTACCAATTCTGTTATTAACTCATTATTCAAATATAAATTCTTCGCACAACGTAAAGGATTTGAAGAAAAATTGAAAAAATCAATCTTATACCAAGCCGCTATATCCGTGATATATACGTCCGTCAAGCTTGAACAACCGTCGAATGCACTATCCCCAATCGAAGTCACCGAGTTGGGTATCGTTATTGTTTTTATATCCCTACGCCCATAAAAAGCGTGTTTATAAATTTGCGTAATGTCTTCGGGTAAAACGAGGTCCGTTTCCATTCCGTTGTAATACATTAGAATAATTTCGTTATCGTCCCTATACAAGACGTAACCGTTATCGTCGATCAAAAGCTTACTTTCCCCGCTCGTCGGCGTATAGATATTTTTTGCATAAAAACCTATACTTCCCGCTTCTTTTCTATTTTCTTCAGAAACGGTAAAAAACGATGGATCGTAAATTTCTATCAATTTACCACAATTTTGGAAAGGGCGACCTTTATTAGGATAAAAACCGTCATTATCATCGTATATCTTTATATCCCTTGGAAGTCGAACACGCATTAAATTTTTGCAGTTCAAAAATGCCTTCGCCCCTATGTAACACTTACCTTTGATCTTCTCGTCAAAAATTACCTCTTGTAAATTTACGCAATCCGCAAAAGCCTCGTCCTTTATATACACGGCTGAAGTAAACCTTACCTTGCGAATAACGTTATTCCCCTTGAATACCTCTTTATCGATATTCTCCACCTTTTTTGGAATAATAACATACTCGTCTTGCCCTTTATACTTCTTTAAAGTATTAGAACCAGCAACTTTCTCTATGAGAAAATTCTCTTTAATGTGCGCCTCAGCCTCTTTACGCTCCTTTTCTGCCTCTTTCGCCTTTCGGTTTGCTTCCATCACCTCGGCGGAGCGCGTCCAAACGACGGATTTTCCGCTAGCCCAATCCTTCGCCCAACCGTCCGGTGCCTTCGCCAAATTCACGGAAAGTTCTAAATTAAAGGTGCCGTCAAAAACGTCTGAGCCCATTGTCTTGACCGACGAAAGATTCTTCACTTCTTCCAAACCCCGATTGCCGACAAACGCTTTATCTCCAATCGTCTTGACCGATTTTGAAAGCACAACTTTTTCCAACCACCAATTTTGCGCAAAAGCTTCTTCCTCGATTGTAACCACCGTTTCGGGAACGGTAAATGCCTTCGCCGTAATTCTCGCGGGATACTTTATCAAAACTTCGCCGTTTTTCGTATATAAAGCGTCGTTCAAACTCTTATAATTTTCATTTTTCGGATCAACCTTTATCTCGGTCAGCTGCTCACAATTCCTAAAGAGATTACGCTCAATTTTCGTAACCGACGCGGGAATAGTCACGCTTTTAAGATTTTTACAACAATCAACAAACGCGTCTTTTCCAATCGAAGTTACGCAATTTGGAATAACGACCTTTGAGTACGTTCCAACGTATTTATTCAAAACGCCGTTTTCGATTTGGAAACCCTGTCTCAAAAGAGACTCTTTCTGTTTTCGCTCCTCTTCCAACCGTTTCTTTTCTTCCTCTTCCGCGCGTTCGCGCTCTTTAAAGGCTTTATAAAGATCGTCGATATTGCCCGAATCCGCACCCGTCTGCGTAGCGGAACCTCTCGCAGATTGCTTTTTCTTCTTTAATTCTTCAAGCTCCGCCTCGAGCTTCGCCCTTTCGAGTTCGGCTTCAAGCTTCGCCTTTTCAAGCTCCTTTTCTCTGGCAAGTTTTGCAAGTTCGGCTTGATGATCGGCTTCCGCCTTTTCTTTTTTTATTTTGGCAAGCCGCTTTTCAAGCTCCGCTTTTTCTTTGGAAAGCCTTTCTTCTTCGCTTTCTTCCAAACCTGCGTTTTCAATATAATCGAACACAACGTCCGTAACCGCGTCTTTCTCCGTGCACCAAGTCAGTCCGCCAAAAAACTTCTTGACTTCCTGTTCATAACGAGAAACACCGTAGTCTTCAATCAAATACTCCACTCTCGCCTTACAGCGACGGCGGTTCTTTTCTAAGTACAATTCATAATGCGCGCTCGCATAATCCCGATTTTCCGCCCGTGCAATATCCTTTTCTTTTACGTACCGCATTTCGATATTGAACGCGTCGCAATCACGAGAACGAGAGTTCTTTGACGATACCAAAACGAACACTTGACAGTTATCAATCGCCTTTTTTAAGCGTTCATTATATTTGAGCTCCGCGTCCACGCCCTTTGCCAAGTTTCGCATGGCGATAAAGCAGGAAAATCCGTTTTCTTCCAAATGCTCCACAAGCTCGTACGCTTCTTCCTTGTCCTTGCTCGAATACGCCACGAACACGTCGCGGGAAAGCTCCACGTCAAAAATCCCACTCTTCTCGTTCTTCGCCGCTTTCGCAATTTTCTTATGGCACTCAGCGTACTCCTTCGAATTAGAGTCAAACGCTCTCCCGATCAAGTCGTTTAAGCTCAAAATGCACTTTTCTACGAACTGACCGTTTGTCAAATAATCCACAAACCCTTCCACGAGATAGGATACCTCTCTCGCGTTCAATTTTTGCATAAATTTATTGAGTTCCGACCAGCGTTTTTTGGAAGCCATCGCATAGAAATTCGCCTGCGCGTCGTCTGGGCAAAGCTTTAAAATTTCTTCCGACCATTTCCCGATCTCTTTGCTGTCCACAAACTGACCGTTCCGCGCCTTATATAAAGCCCTGCGGCAGTTTGCGATCTGCTCAATCTTTTGCTTTAACAGCTCTTCCGTAACGACGCCGCGAACGGTGTTATGTAAATTTTGATACACCCGCACATACGCTTTTTCAAGGCTATCGTCGTAATAGGTACGCTTGCAGTACGAACACGAATAGGTATCATCCGCATTCTTCTTTAAGTCCGAACCGCAATTTTCGCATTTAAAATGTTTCATTGTACATATATCCTTTCGTTCATTTTACTATCAATTAGAGCATCTTAACCCATCAATCAAGGGTATCATTTATTCCCCCCATTTTACAGGCCGCTTATCAGGATTCCAGTTATCCTTCCCGAACAAGGGCTGTACCCAGCCTTTCGGACGTTTCTTAGCCCCCGCGGAAATGGTCAACGCGCCACATCCTTTAAACGCCCAAACGCCGATTGTTTCAACGGACAAAGGCAGGAAAATTTCACAAAGCTTATCGCAACCGGTAAACGCTTCTTGTTCAACCGTTGTAAGCTTGTTTTCCTTGGAAATCATCACTCGTTCAAGCGACTTGGCGTTTGCAAAAACACCCGCTTTCAACTCCGTGACAAACAAAGGCAAACTCACCTCTTTCAGCGCCGTTTCTTTGAACGCGCGTTCGCCAAGCCAACGAAGATTTTTACAAGCATCGAGATTGATTTCACTCAACACCGAACACCCGTTAAACGCATTCGCGCCGATTTTTACAAGCCCGCTGTTTTCCGCAAGGCAAACCTCTTTGAGCGCAAAACATCCGCTAAAGGCATTGTTTCCAAGCTCCGTAACGTCGGCGTGTAGGGAAACTTTTTTGAGCATCGTATTGTCCTTAAAAGCATTTTCCCCGATTTTCGTTACGTTTTCAGGAATTTCCACTTCCGTCATTTTGCCCTTAAACTGAACGAGTACTCCGTCCTTAATTTTAAAGCCTTCCCGCTCTAACTGTTCTTGATACTCTTTTTCTTTAGCGAGCCGTTCCGCCTCTTCCTTTTCACGTTGCGCTTTGCGGATAAGTTCAAGTTCCTCTTCCGATTGATATCCCCAAACGACAGGCAAATCTGTGTGATTCCACGAAGGATAGTCCGTTTTCCAGCCCCAAGGAGATTCCTTTGCCCTCGCGTAAATAACAGGTTTTTCATCTTTGTAAACGGAAAATACACCGTTCCCGATTTTCTTGACCGATTCGGGAATTAAGACGCTTTTATATTCGCTATAGAAAATGAAAGCGTGTCTCACAATTTCAGTAACGCCCTCGGGAATTACGATATGCTCTGCGTTCCCTTCGTAAAGCAAAAGGCTAAAATCCTTTTCGCCCTTATAAAGTACAAACCCGTTCTTGTCCTGATACACTCTCGTTGTCGCAGGGCGGTCGGTAATGTCTTTCACTTCATTAAATTCATAGTTGATCTTATATTCGGACGGATTATACACTTCGACAAGGGCGTCACATTCAGAAAAAGCGCAACGCTCGATTGAACAAATCATCAATGGTACTTCAAAGCTATACAACCGATGGCAGCATGCAAAAGAAAAATCGCCGAATTCTTGAAGTCTGCAATTTTTCGCCCAAGTGACCTTATTTAATCTTTTACACCAATAAAATGCGTTTTGCCCGATTTTTTTAAGACTTTCGGGCACGTGAAGAGTATGTAAATTTTCCTTATACTCAAAAGCCTTTTCGCCAACCTCGATAACCCCGTCGGGAATACTCACTTCTTCTTCGTCCGCCAAGTATTTTAAGAGCACGCCGTCTTTGATTTCAAATTTACTTTCGTCATATTTTATCTCGGTCTTTTTCGCGGCGTCGAAAGCTTTTCCCTGCAATTTTACACAACCGTTGAAAGCAGTCGGAACCGACGCCACTTTATCTGCAACGTCCAACTTCTCCAAGCTGACGCAATTTTCAAACGCCCACTTATCAATCATAGTCAGTTTTTCAGGCAAAACGACTTCCGTCAACGCGGCGCAACCACTGAACGTACTGTTCCCAAGTTTTTTAATGGAATCTGGTAAAACTGCCTTTTCAAGCTTTTTACATTCGCTAAAAACTCCTTGTCCAAAAACGGTAATCGAATTTGGCAGGATAATTTCTCTTAAGGATATACATCCGAAAAAGGCGCTGTCGCCAATTGCCGTTACTGCCTTTCCAAGCACAACTTCTTCAAGCGCCTTACATTTTGAAAATACGCCCGAGCTGAGTTTACCGCCGTCGATAATAACGCTTTCTAATTTTGGACAGTTGTAAAATGCAAACGGTTCAATCTCTATTTGAGGGGAATGAATTTCGACGCTTCTTAAATTTTTACATTCCTTAAAAGCGCCTTTTTCTATCTTGGTTACCGTCGCGGGAATAATGATTGTTTTTAAAGAACTGTTGAGATAGAACGCGCCTTCGCCAATATGGGATATTCCATCCGGAATCTCGATAATCTCGTCATATCCTCTATACCCTTGCAATTTCCCAGAAAAAATTCTGGCGTCTCTTTTAAAGCTTTCCCATCGTCTTCTCTTTTCTTCCTGTTCCTTTGCAAGCTCGTTTTGACGCTCTTCAAATTCTTTAATGAGCGCTTCCATCTTCTTAGCTTCCGCCGCCTTATCAAAATCCGCGCCGTCGTCCTCTTCCATCGTTTGATTTTCTACGTAATCGAACACCGTTTTGACAATGCCGTCCAGCTCGGTATGCCAAGTGAGCCCACCGAAGAATTTTTTAACTTCTTTTTCGTAAATAGTCGCGCCGTATTCGTCCACCAAATATTCCACTCTCGGCTTACAGCGTTTTCTGTTCTTTTCAAGGTATTCTTCGTAATGGGTGCTTGCAAAATCGGGGTTTGTCGCACGAGAAATATCTTTCTCTTTGACGTACCGCATTTCGATATTGTACGCGTCGCAATTTTTCGATCTTGAATTTTTAGAAGACACGAGCAAGAAGACCTGACAATTATCAATCGCCTTTTTCAAGCGTTCGTTATATTTAAGCTCGGCGTCCGCGCCTTTGGCTAAATTTCTCGCCGCGATAAAGCAGGAAAAATCGTTTTCTTCAAGGTATTCCACAAGCTCGTACGCCTTTTCCTTGTCCTTACTCGAATACGCTACGAACACGTCGCGGGAAAGTTCGACGTCGAAAAGACCGCTCTTTTCACTCTCCACCGCTTCCGCGATCTTTTTATTTGAACGAATATACTCTTCCGAATTTGCGTCGAATGCCCTTGCAACGAGATCGCTCAACTGCAACGCGCAACGCTCTATAAACCGTCCGTTCGTCAAATAATCAACAAACCCTTCGACAAGATAAGAAACTTCCCGAGCGTTCAGTTTCGCCATGAACGCATTGAGCTGCGCCCAACGTTTTTTAGAGGCGATCGCGTAGAAGTTCGCCTGCACGTCGTCCGCGCAAATCTTTAAAATTTCTTCAGACCATTTGCTCACTTCTTCGTTTTCCGAATACAGCCCCGTACGCGCCTTGTACAAGCTTTGACGGTGCATTGCGATTTGCTCCATCTTTTGTTTTAAAAGCTCTTCGCTTACAAGTCCTTGCACGGTAGCGTTCAAATTTTCGTATAAGCGGTTATACGCCTTTTCTAAGCTATCGTCTATATACGAGCGTTTGCAATAGTTACAAAGGTAATTTTCGCCCTCTTTTACAAGTTCCGAACCGCAATTTTCACATCTTAAAAATTTCATTTTATCTTCCTTATCCTTTCTTTATTCGTCTTTATATCCCCAAACGATATTGAGTTCGGAGTCACCCGACCAGTCCTTTGGCTTACTTTCCGCCCTTGCGTAAATGGTTGTATTTTTAAACGAAGAAGCGTTTGAAATTCCCCTCACGCCCTTGGGAATGACAAGCTTTTTCAATTCCCAGCAATAATTAAAATCATCGTTCCCAATCCAGTCCACTCCGTTAGGGACTTCAAATTCTTCTAATTTATAGCAACTTTGAAATACCCCGGTTGCAAACTTTTCCATATCTTTCGGAACGGTGGCAATTTTAAGTGTAGAGCAATTATAAAACGCGCGCGCTCCCAGATACGTCAACGTGTCAGGCGCGTGGAATTCTCTTAAATTTTCACAATAACTAAACGCTTCTGCTCCTATCTTTTTGAGTCCGTGCGGAAATTCAACTTCCTCTAAATTAGACGCGTTTTTAAAAGCGCCCTCCACAATTTCGATTACGCCGTCGGGAACTTTAAACTTCGTGTCCTTTTTCCCCGCAACGTAGCAAATTAGCCTTGTTCCGTCTTTACTGTAAAGGTTTCCGTCAATCGACTTATACGGCGAAGAGCTTCCCTCCACAATTATTTCTTCAAACTCTCTCGTATTCGCGAAAATCCCGTCCGGAATCACCTTTACGTTTTCGTGAATACTCAAACGTCTGACGTATTCCCCATGCTCGTCGAAACGAGCGGCGTTAAGAACAACGTATTTATTCTTTTCATTTCCATAATAGTATCCGCCGCCGTAATAATTGCCCGGAAGACTCGTACAATAACCAAAGGAACTCGAAAAAATTTCGGTTATGGTGTCTGGAATAGAAAGTTTACTCAACTTCTTACAGTTAGAAAAAGCTACCTCCCCGATTGAACGCAATTTAGAGGGCAATCTCACTTCTTCTAACTCCTCGCAACGATAGAACGTGTAGTTGTTAATCTTCGTTATCCCATCAGGCAAATCAATTTTCTTAAGCTTCGAACACTCTGAAAAAGCAAATCCACCAAGCTTTTGCAAAGAGGTCGGCAATTTAATTTCGGTAATACCCGTACAATTCGAAAAGGCGCTATCCCCTATTTCAAGAACGGTATTCGGCATCTCCACTTCACTCAACGCAACGCAACCGTTAAAGACGTGCGAGCCCATCTTCGTAACCGATTGCGGTATGCGTATCCTTTCTAACTTTTTACAACCGCCGACAAACCCTTGGGGAATTTCCGTCCAACCGTCGGGAATTACGCAACTTTGAAGATTTTCGCAATCTTGAAAGATTGCATTCCCCAGTTTTTCTAATCCCGTCGGCAATTGAATTTCTTTAAGGCTATTACAGCCGCAAAAAGCGCTATTCCCTATTTCCGTCAAAACAGTAGGCCATTGAATATTTCTCAAATTCAAACAACCGTAAAAAGCTCTCGCGCCGATTTCTTTCAGCGTGCTCGGAAATACGACTCCCCCAAGCCTTTTACAGTCGCGAAAAGCATTTTCGCCGATTCTAACAACCCCTTCTGGAATCGTAACCTTTCGCAAGTTTTCTTTATACTCAAAGGCGTTATCCCCGATAGAAGTAACCCCCTCGGGTATGATCGCTTCTTCTTCGTCCTTCTTATACTCTTTCAGTTCGCCGTTTTCAATGGAAAAATCCGCGTTTTTCGTTTCCTGTATTTTCGCATGGCGCGCTTGAATTTCCGTCATAAGCCGCTGCATAAGCTCCGACTGCTCGTCAACTTCTTCCGCTTGGAAATTCTCCACGTAATCGAACACCGCGCTCACTACGCTGTCCATATCCAAACACCAAGTCAAGCCGCCGAAAAACTTTTTCACTTCTTGCTCGTAAATAGACGGACCGTATTCTTCTATTAAATACTCAACCCTCGGCTTGCATTTCTTGCGGTTCTTTTCCAAATACAACTCGTAATGCGCTCTTGCATAGTCGGGATTTTCCGACGCCGCAACGTCGCGTTCTTTTACGTATTTCATCTCGACTCTATACGCGTCGCAAGTTCTCGAACGGGAATTTCTCGAAGATACGAGCACGAACACCTTGCAGTTATCCATAGCCTTTTTCAAGCGTTCGTTATAGTACAGCTCCGCGTCCACGCCCTTGGCTAAATTCCGCATAGCAATAAAACAGGTAAATCCGTTTTCTTCAAGCTTTTCCACAAGCTCGTACGCCTGTTCTTTGTCCTTGCTTGAATACGCCACAAACACGTCGCGCGAAAGCCCCACGTCAAAAATCCCGTTCCGCTCGTTTTCCGCAGCTCGCGAGATTTTCTTATGGCAATCCGCATACTGTTTGGACTTTGAAAGAAAAGCACGGTCGATAAGGTCGGTTAAAGCAAGCATACACTCTTCCACGAAACGACCGTTCGTTAAATAATCGACAAAGCCCTCGATAAGATGGGAAATCTCTCTCGCGTTGACTTTGTTCATAAATTTATTCAGCTCGCCCCATTCTCCCTTAGCCGCAAGCGAATAGAAGTTTGCCTGCGGATCTTCGGGCGCAAGGGCAAGAATTTCCCCCGACCATTTGCCTACCTCGGCATTGTTGAGATAGGCACCCGTCAGCGACTTATACAAAGTCTGACGGCAGTTGGATATCGTTTGCAATTTTTGTTTTAACAGTTCTTCGCTCAAAAAGCCTTGAACAGTATTGCTTAAATCACGGTATAATCTCTCGTACGCCCGCTCAAGTCGGTCGTCGCCGTAGGTACGCTTACAGTATTTGCACGAATACGTACCGTCCGCGTTGTTGATTAAATCCGAACCGCAATTTTCGCACTTAAAATCTTTCATCTTTCTCTCCTACAATAGGATTTTTTTTCTAATTTTTTGTTTACGCTTTATCGAAATCGGCTTTCGTCGCGCCCCATTTCACGGGACGTTTGTCGGGATTCCAGTTCGGCGCATCGTATTCAAATATGGAAAAAGGAAAAGGAACCCATTCCTTGATCCATCCCTTGGGACGCTTAGTCGCTTCTGCGTAAATCGTTAACTTATCGCAACCTAAAAACGCTTTTGTATCAATTGAAACCACGGATTTAGGGATGAATATTTTCGTTAAATTACTACAACCTAAAAACGCTCGCGATTCGATCACGGTGACCGAATCGGGAATTACTACCGTCAATAAAGACGTACGATTCTCAAACTCACCATAATAAATCATTCTCGTCGAATCGGGGATTATTAAATCGAAATCGCTACTACCACGCTTTGCGCTGTTCTCAGCGGACAAGCTCGCGCTTTTCTCCGCTTTCGCCGCCTTTTCTTCTCGCTCTTCTTTCACGGCGACGGATACGGACTCGGAGGTTTCTTCAAGGAAGGTCAAATCCGCGTTCTCTACGCAAGTGAACACCGCGTTCAAAACACCCTCGAGCGTGGTTTGCCACGTCAAACCGCAGAAAAAGGCTTTGACCTCGTTTTCGTAAGGGGAAACGCCGTAATCTTCAATCAAATATTCCACCCTCGGCTTACAGCGAGCGCGGTTTTTCTCTAAATAGGTAGCGTATTGCGATTTCGCCGTCGTAGGGTTGCTCGATTTTGCAACGTCGCTATCCTTGACGTATTGCATTTCGATGCGGTACGCGTCGCAATTTCTCGATCTTGAATTTTTCGAAGATACGAGCAGGAACACCCGACAGTTATCCATTGCTGTTTTTAACCTTTCGTTGTACTTCAGCTCCGCGTCCACGCCTTTGGCTAAATTTCGCATAGCCAAAAAGCAGGTAAAACCGTTCTCTTCCAAGAACTCTACAAGTTCGTAGGCTTTTTCCTTATCCTTGCTCGAATACGCCACGAATACGTCACGAGAAAGTTCTACGTCAAAAGTACCGCTGTTTTCGTTTTCTACCGCCGCCGTGATTTTTTTATGACAATCGGCGTATTCTTTGCTTGAAGAGTCGAAAGCTCTTGCGACCATATCGTTTAAATCGGTTAGACAACGCTCGTCAAATCGCCCATTCGTAAGATATTCGACGAACCCTAAAACGTGACTCGCGTTTTCTCGCGCGTTCAAAGTACGCATAAATTTATTGAGTTCTTTGTATCGTTTTTGCGCGGCAATCGAGTAAAACTCCGCTTGCACGTCCTCCGAGGAAAGCTTCAAAATCTCTTCCGCCCATTTCAAAACTTCCTCGCTACGGATAAAAGAACCCGTCCGCGCCTTGTAAAGGTTATGCCTTGCATTCGCTATTTTTTCCAAACGATCTCTTAAAATTTCCTCGCCGAGTATGCCTTTGAAAGTGTCGTACAACGATTGGCGTACTTTTTCGTAAGCCTTTTTTACCGTATCGTCTCGGTAAGTAATCTTACAATATTCGCAAAAATAGTTTTCGTTTTTTTCGACAAGCTCCGCGCCGCAATTTTCGCATTTAAAATTTTTCATAACTTATCTTCCTCTATATTGCTGATTTTTCTTTAGAAAAATATGCCTATCCTAATTATTTTA
>JAFVRE010000065.1 GCA_017504465.1 Clostridia bacterium
ACGCCCATCGCTATCTTTTTTACGACCTTTTTGCCCATAATACCTTCTCTCCGTTATTAATTCTCTTGCTATATTATTATAAGTGTTATTTCGCTTTCCGTCAAGTGGTTTTGCCAAATTTTTTCCTATTTTTACCTGTTTTACACAAAGCCGTGCACAAATTTGTCGATTTCCGTTTTGTTCTTTCCCTTTGCCCGTACTACCACGCTTACACAACACCGCGCAAACAAAAAACAGCCCGTCCGATAGGACGAGCCGCTTTTGTCAAATAAAAACTTATTTAAGTTCTGCCGTAGCGCCAGCTTCCTTAAGTTTTGCAACGAGGTCTTCAGCGTCTGCTTTGGGTGCGTTTTCTTTGATAACGCCCATAGCTTCAACTGCTTTCTTCGCGTCAGCAAGACCAAGACCGGTAGCTTCCTTAACAACTTTGATAACAGCGATTTTGTTAGCGCCGATATCTTTAAGAACAACGTCGAATTCCGTCTTTTCTTCTGCTGCGGGAGCTGCTTCTGCTGCTGCGCCTGCTGCGGGAGCTGCTGCAACTGCTGCGCTTACGCCAAATTCTGCTTCAAGTGCTTTTACAAGTTCGTTCAATTCAAGAACGGTCATAGCTTTTACTTCTTCAATGAGTTTCTGTACATCCATGATTTTTTAATCCTCCGATTTTTAATAATGATTTTTTAATGATTTTAGGTAGTGCTCAAAAATTAGTTGCTTTCTTTCGCTTTTGCAATCTGATCGAGAACGCCAACGAACTTGGAAAGCGACGACTGGAAGCAGCCGAGCATCTTTGCGATAAGGACTTCTTTGGAAGGAATCGCGGACAATGCCTTAACACCGTCTTTGTCAAGATACTTCTGTTCCACGTATGCGCATTTGGGAACGATTTTTTCCACAAGCGCAGGGTTTGCCTTGGTTTCCTTTGCGAAAATCGCTGCACCGCTCGTTTCGTCCGAGCAGAATACCGTCGCGGTCGTACCGTTCAGGTCGTTGTCGAAATCGGTGATACCGAGGTCGTTCAGCGCTTTTCTTACAAGCGTGTTCTTGTATACTTTGTATTCACAACCAGCTTCCTTGAACTTTCTTCTAAGGTCCGTTACTTCCAAAACGGTAAGCTTGTTGTAATCTGCGAAAACGATGGACTTGCTGCCCTGAATTTTCGCCTTGATTTCTTCTACGATAATTTTCTTAGATTCTACGTTAGCCGACATAGTTACCTCCTTTAAGCGTTTCCGCCTGACATAAAAAATACCTTATACCGCAACGGCATAAGGACGCAAATACTTTCTAAAAAGCTGTCGTATTCCTTAACCTCGGCGAGCGGTTTCCCTTCAAACCTTATCGGCACTCGCTTTCTGCGGCTGATTTTACTATGCTATTATATCATCTCCGTCAAAGGCAGTCAACTGTTTTTAACCGCCTTTGACGAAAATTTTTGTGTTTTTGCCGAATTTCTTCGGTCGAGTTATAAAACGGATAGATACAAGTAGTTCAAGGTCGCGAGGGCGCGTACAAATCGTACGTAACCGAGCGCCGACGAACTATTGCGACGTATATATACGTTTTACTTAGATTTTGGGAACGACTTTAATGCCAGGGCCCATCGTCGATGCAAGCGTTACGCTCTTAAGATACGTACCTTTTGCAGCAGCGGGTTTCGCCTTAACGATTGCGTCCATAAGCGCGGTGTAGTTTTCTACCAACTTTTCTGCACCAAAGCTCTTCTTACCAATCGGGCAGTGGATAATTGCAGTTTTGTCAAGTCTGTATTCAACTTTACCAGCCTTAACTTCTGCAATTGCCTTTTCAACGTCCATCGTAACCGTACCCGATTTAGGGTTAGGCATCAAGCCCTTAGGACCGAGGACACGACCGATACGACCTACCATACCCATCATGTCGGGGGTGGTAATCATTACGTCGAAATCAAACCAGTTTTCGTTTTGGATTTTTGCAATCAATTCTTCTGCGCCTACGTAGTCTGCGCCAGCTGCCTGTGCAGCGTCTGCCTTCGCGCCTTTTGCGATAACCAAAACTCTCTTGGTCTTACCAGTACCGTGGGGCAATACGAGTACGCCACGAACCTGTTGGTCAGCCTGACGAGGGTCAACGCCCAAACGAACGTGCAATTCAATCGTTTCGTCAAACTTCGCTTTTGCCGTTTCCAAAAGTACGTTTACAGCTTCCACTGCTTCGTACTGTTTCGTCAAATCAAATGCTTTTACGCTATCCTGATATTTCTTGCCGTGTTTCATCTTTTACCGCCTCCTTATTACTCTTCGACGGTTACGCCCATAGAACGAGCGGTACCGGCAACCATGCTTATAGCGCTTTCAAGCGACGTGCAGTTCAAATCAGGCATTTTCATCTTAGCGATTTCTTCTACCTGTGCTTTCGTCAACTTACCAACTTTTACGGAGTTGGGTTTTGCGCTTGCCGTTTCCAAACCAAGAGCTTTCTTGATTAAAACGGGTGCGGGGGGGGTCTTCAAAATGAACGTAAACGAACGGTCTTGATAAATCGTTACGACTACGGGGATGATGAGACCGGGTTTGTCTGCCGTCTTTGCGTTAAATTCCTTCGTGAAACCGGGAAGGTTGATACCGAACGGACCAAGCGTAGAGCCTACGGGAGGGGCCGGGGTAGCTTTACCGGCGGGAAGTTGCAATTTTACGACTGCTGTAATCTTCTTTGCCATAATAAAATTTCTCCTTAGTGGTTTTTGCAAGACGCCCTGAAAAGATTTGACGTCTCTCCCACTTTTTTAACAAATGAATTGGCTTTCGCCATGATTTGAGCGCATAGCACTCATGATTTGAAAACCTGCGGTTTTCATGAATTGCAAAACACTGTTTTGCATTATTGTATTTTCGCCATGATTTGAGCGCATAGCACTCATGATTTGAAAACCTATGGTTTTCATGAATTGCAAAACACTGTTTTGCATTATTGTATTATTGCCATAATGACGGCATCGCCGTCAATGCATGCGCCAACGGCACTATTCATATTTGTAAAACGATTTATACACCAAAGGTGCAAATCCTTGTTTACTCTTCGTCCGTCTTTTCTTCGGGCAACGGTGCGTCTACCTTGCGGATTTGGATATATTCCACTTCCACGTCCGTCGTTCTGCCGAACATGGTGGTAGCGATCTTCGCCTTTTGCGCTGTCGAATTCAATTCCTTTACCGTACCGAAGAATC